>NZ_AHHC01000063.1:0-200696 GCF_000242655.1 Pseudomonas sp. PAMC 25886 | reverse complement strand
CCTCGCCTTAGGGACCGACTAACCCTGCGTCGATTAACGTTGCGCAGGAAACCTTGGTCTTTCGGCGTGGGTGTTTTTCACACCCATTATCGTTACTCATGTCAGCATTCGCACTTCTGATACCTCCAGCAAGCTTCTCAACTCACCTTCACAGGCTTACAGAACGCTCCTCTACCGCATCACCCGAAGGTGATACCCGTAGCTTCGGTGTATGGTTTGAGCCCCGTTACATCTTCCGCGCAGGCCGACTCGACTAGTGAGCCTATTACGCTTTCTTTAAAGGGTGGCTGCTTCTAAGCCAACCTCCTAGCTGTCTAAGCCTTCCCACATCGTTTCCCACATAACCATAACTTTGGGACCTTAGCTGACGGTCTGGGTTGTTTCCCTTTTCACGACGGACGTTAGCACCCGCCGTGTGTCTCCCATGCTCGGCACTTGTAGGTATTCGGAGTTTGCATCGGTTTGGTAAGTCGGGATGACCCCCTAGCCGAAACAGTGCTCTACCCCCTACAGTGATACATGAGGCGCTACCTAAATAGCTTTCGAGGAGAACCAGCTATCTCCGAGCTTGATTAGCCTTTCACTCCGATCCACAGGTCATCCGCTAACTTTTCAACGGTAGTCGGTTCGGTCCTCCAGTTAGTGTTACCCAACCTTCAACCTGCCCATGGATAGATCGCCCGGTTTCGGGTCTATTCCCAGCGACTAGACGCCCTATTAAGACTCGCTTTCGCTACGCCTCCCCTATTCGGTTAAGCTCGCCACTGAAAATAAGTCGCTACCCATTATACAAAAGGTACGCAGTCACAGAACAAAGTCTGCTCCCACTGCTTGTACGCATACGGTTTCAGGATCTATTTCACTCCCCTCTCCGGGGTTCTTTTCGCCTTTCCCTCACGGTACTAGTTCACTATCGGTCAGTCAGTAGTATTTAGCCTTGGAGGATGGTCCCCCCATATTCAGACAAAGTTTCTCGTGCTCCGTCCTACTCGATTTCATGACTAAGAGATTTTCGCGTACAGGGCTATCACCCACTATGGCCGCACTTTCCAGAGCGTTCCGCTAATCTCAAAGCCACTTAAGGGCTAGTCCCCGTTCGCTCGCCACTACTAAGGGAATCTCGGTTGATTTCTTTTCCTCAGGGTACTTAGATGTTTCAGTTCCCCTGGTTCGCTCCATACACCTATGTATTCAGTGTAAGGTAACCATCTTATGATGGCTGGGTTCCCCCATTCAGACATCTCCGGATCAAAGTCTGTTTGCCGACTCCCCGAAGCTTTTCGCAGGCTACCACGTCTTTCATCGCCTCTGACTGCCAAGGCATCCACCGTATGCGCTTCTTCACTTGACCATATAACCCCAAGCAATCTGGTTATACTGTGAAGACGACATTCGCCGAAAATTCGAATTTCTCAACTAAGAGAACTCACAAATTTTACCTTAGCCTGATCCGTTACCAGTGAAAGTAACGTTCAGTCTATCTTTCTATCACATACCCAAATTTTTAAAGAACGATCTAATCAAAGACTAGAAATCAACATTCACCATCACAATGATGGAATGCTCATTTCTAAGCTTTCAAGACAGAAGCAGTTAGTGGTGGAGCCAAACGGGATCGAACCGTTGACCTCCTGCGTGCAAGGCAGGCGCTCTCCCAGCTGAGCTATGGCCCCGTATTTCTACAGGCGTTTCCCACACAAAATTGGTGGGTCTGGGCAGATTCGAACTGCCGACCTCACCCTTATCAGGGGTGCGCTCTAACCAACTGAGCTACAGACCCAATTTCGGGCTGCTTCTTTATCGTCTTCTTCAATGAATCAAGCAATTCGTGTGGGAACTTATGGAGCAGCTGATGTCGTCGATTAAGGAGGTGATCCAGCCGCAGGTTCCCCTACGGCTACCTTGTTACGACTTCACCCCAGTCATGAATCACACCGTGGTAACCGTCCTCCCGAAGGTTAGACTAGCTACTTCTGGTGCAACCCACTCCCATGGTGTGACGGGCGGTGTGTACAAGGCCCGGGAACGTATTCACCGCGACATTCTGATTCGCGATTACTAGCGATTCCGACTTCACGCAGTCGAGTTGCAGACTGCGATCCGGACTACGATCGGTTTTCTGGGATTAGCTCCACCTCGCGGCTTGGCAACCCTCTGTACCGACCATTGTAGCACGTGTGTAGCCCAGGCCGTAAGGGCCATGATGACTTGACGTCATCCCCACCTTCCTCCGGTTTGTCACCGGCAGTCTCCTTAGAGTGCCCACCATTACGTGCTGGTAACTAAGGACAAGGGTTGCGCTCGTTACGGGACTTAACCCAACATCTCACGACACGAGCTGACGACAGCCATGCAGCACCTGTCTCAATGTTCCCGAAGGCACCAATCTATCTCTAGAAAGTTCATTGGATGTCAAGGCCTGGTAAGGTTCTTCGCGTTGCTTCGAATTAAACCACATGCTCCACCGCTTGTGCGGGCCCCCGTCAATTCATTTGAGTTTTAACCTTGCGGCCGTACTCCCCAGGCGGTCAACTTAATGCGTTAGCTGCGCCACTAAGAGCTCAAGGCTCCCAACGGCTAGTTGACATCGTTTACGGCGTGGACTACCAGGGTATCTAATCCTGTTTGCTCCCCACGCTTTCGCACCTCAGTGTCAGTATCAGTCCAGGTGGTCGCCTTCGCCACTGGTGTTCCTTCCTATATCTACGCATTTCACCGCTACACAGGAAATTCCACCACCCTCTACCATACTCTAGCTCGTCAGTTTTGAATGCAGTTCCCAGGTTGAGCCCGGGGATTTCACATCCAACTTAACGAACCACCTACGCGCGCTTTACGCCCAGTAATTCCGATTAACGCTTGCACCCTCTGTATTACCGCGGCTGCTGGCACAGAGTTAGCCGGTGCTTATTCTGTCGGTAACGTCAAAACAGCAAAGTATTAATTTACTGCCCTTCCTCCCAACTTAAAGTGCTTTACAATCCGAAGACCTTCTTCACACACGCGGCATGGCTGGATCAGGCTTTCGCCCATTGTCCAATATTCCCCACTGCTGCCTCCCGTAGGAGTCTGGACCGTGTCTCAGTTCCAGTGTGACTGATCATCCTCTCAGACCAGTTACGGATCGTCGCCTTGGTGAGCCATTACCCCACCAACTAGCTAATCCGACCTAGGCTCATCTGATAGCGCAAGGCCCGAAGGTCCCCTGCTTTCTCCCGTAGGACGTATGCGGTATTAGCGTCCGTTTCCGGACGTTATCCCCCACTACCAGGCAGATTCCTAGGCATTACTCACCCGTCCGCCGCTCTCAAGAGAAGCAAGCTTCTCTCTACCGCTCGACTTGCATGTGTTAGGCCTGCCGCCAGCGTTCAATCTGAGCCATGATCAAACTCTTCAGTTCAAACATCTTTGGGTTTTTAAGAAACCCTAAACTTGGCTCAGCAATCGTTGGTTACATCTTTGATTTCTCGCGGAGTAACTTGTGATGCTGATAATCTTGTTGACTATCAGTCTGACTCCACAAGCACCCACACGAATTGCTTGATTCAGTTGTTAAAGAGCGGTTGGTTAAGATCTTTCGTCTCAACCGAGGCGCGCATTCTACAGCAGCCTCATTTGCTGTCAAGTGATTATTTTCAGAAGTTTTCAAAGTTTCCTTTGTAACTTCAACCACTTGCGCTTCCGATCTCTCGTTAGCGGGAGGCGAATTCTACAGCGTTACACGCTGCTGTCAACACCTCTTTTTCTCCGCTTTCGACCGAGAAGATCGAACCGTTAACAGAGCCAAACTACACCGCTCTATCAACTCCTTCTGGGCTTCGATGATCTGAAGTAACTCGCTGTCGAAACCTACATAACTCTTTGTTTACCAAGGAGTTTTCCGTTTCGACTGCGCCGGAAGTGGGGCGAATTATAGACTTCCAGAATCTGCCGTCAACACCTTTTTTCACAATACTGTCATATCGGTCAAAAAAGCCCGGAAAAGCAAAGGCCGGCCCCAAGGGGCCGGCCTTCTATTGCGCTAACTTACAAGCTGGGAAAGGCAAACTGCGACGCTTCATGGCTGGCCCGTTGCGGCCAACGCTGGGTAATCGCCTTGCGACGGGTGTAGAAACGCACCCCATCCGGTCCATAAGCGTGCAAGTCGCCAAACAGCGAACGCTTCCAGCCACCAAAGCTGTGATACGCCACCGGCACCGGCAGTGGCACGTTGACACCCACCATGCCCACTTCAATCTCGTCACAGAACAACCGCGCCGCTTCACCGTCACGGGTGAAGATGCAAGTACCGTTGCCGTATTCGTGATCATTGATCAGTTGCATGGCGGCTTCCAGGCTGTTCACCCGCACCACACATAGCACCGGCCCAAAGATCTCTTCTTTATAGATGCGCATCTCCGGCGTCACACGATCGAACAGACTGCCCCCCAGGAAGAAACCTTCTTCGTGACCGGCAATACTCAGGCCACGACCGTCGACCACCAGCTCAGCGCCCGAAGCCACCCCCTCTTCTATATAGCCACTGACTTTATCCCGCGCCTGCCCAGTCACCAGCGGCCCCATGTCCAACCCGCAGGAAGTGCCCGCACCAATCTTCAGCGCCTTGACCTGCGGCACCAGCTTGGCGATCAACGCATCCGCCACCTGGTCGCCGACACACACGGCAACAGAGATCGCCATGCAACGCTCACCACACGAACCATACGCCGCGCCCATCAAGGCACTGACCGCGTTGTCCAGATCCGCATCCGGCATCAGCACCGCATGGTTCTTCGCCCCGCCCAGCGCCTGTACGCGCTTGCCGCGTTTGGTGGCTTCGGAATAGATGTACTCGGCAATCGGCGTCGAACCCACGAAACTCAACGCTTTGACTTCCGGCGCTTCGATCAGTGCATCCACGGCGCCTTTGTCGCCGTGCACCACACTCAGCACGCCTTTAGGCAAGCCAGCTTCCTGCAACAGCTGTGCAATCAGCAATGTCGAACTTGGATCACGCTCCGACGGCTTGAGGATGAAGCAGTTGCCGCAGACGATCGCCAGCGGGTACATCCACAACGGCACCATGGCCGGGAAGTTGAACGGCGTAATGCCGGCCACCACACCCAGCGGCTGGAAATCAGACCAGGCGTCGATGTTCGGGCCGACGTTACGGCTGTACTCGCCCTTGAGGATTTCCGGTGCCGAGCACGCGTACTCCACGTTCTCGATCCCGCGCTTCAGCTCACCGGCCGCATCTTCCAGCGTCTTGCCGTGCTCTTCGCTGATCAGCTGGGAGATGCGCGCCTCGTTCTGTTCCAGCAATTGCTTGAAACGAAACATCACCTGGGCACGCTTGGCCGGCGGCGTGTTGCGCCACGCCGGGAAGGCTGCCTTGGCCGAGTCGATGGCAGTTTGAATGGTTTCACGGCTGGCCAACGGCACCTGGTGAATCACCTGGCCAGTCGACGGGTTGTACACGTCAGCCGTGCGACCGTTCTCGGTCACCAGTTGGCCGTTGATCAAATGCTGGATGAGGCTCATGCAGGGCTCCTGAAAAGTTGTTCTATATAGAAGGAGAAATCAGTCGATCTTGTTCAGCACTTCGCCGACCGCATCGAACAAGCGATCCAGGTCCTGCGGCTTGCTGTTGAAGGTTGGCCCGAATTGCAGGGTGTCGCCGCCAAAGCGCACATAGAAGCCGGCTTTCCACAGTGCCATGCCCGCTTCGAACGGACGCACGATCGCATCACCATCACGCGGCGCAATCTGGATCGCACCGGCCAGGCCATAGTTACGAATATCGATCACGTTCTTGCTGCCCTTCAGGCCGTGCAACGCATTCTCGAAATGCGGTGCGACTTCGGCCACGCTCTGCACGAGGTTTTCCTTCTGCAGCAGGTCGAGTGCCGCCAGGCCAGCCGCGCAAGCCACCGGGTGAGCCGAGTAGGTGTAACCGTGTGGGAATTCCACCGCGTACTCTGGCGTCGCCTGGTTCATGAATGTCTGATAAATTTCGGTGCTGGCAATCACCGCGCCCATCGGGATCGCGCCGTTGGTGACTTGCTTGGCGATGCACATCAGGTCCGGAGTCACGCCAAAGCTGTCGGCGCCAAACATCGAACCGGTACGACCGAAGCCGGTGATCACTTCGTCGAACACCAACAGGATGTTGTGTTGATCGCAGATCTCACGCAGACGCTTCAGGTAACCCTGCGGCGGCACCAACACGCCAGCGGAACCCGCCATCGGCTCAACAAACACCGCAGCGATGTTCGACGCATCGTGCAACTCAATCAGCTTGAGCAACTCATCCGCCAGGGCAATACCGCCCAGCTCCGGCATGCCACGGGAAAACGCATTGCTCGCCAGCAAGGTGTGAGGCAGATGGTCAACATCCATCAGGCCCTGGCCAAAGATCTTACGGTTACCGTTAACGCCGCCCAGACTGGTACCGGCGATGTTCACACCGTGATAACCACGGGCACGGCCAATCATCTTGGTCTTGGTCGCCTGGCCCTTCAGGCGCCAGTACGCACGCACCATCTTCACCGCAGTGTCGGCGCACTCGGAGCCGGAGTCGGTGAAGAACACATGGTTCAGGTTGCCCGGGGTCAGGTCGGTAATCTTTTCTGCCAGCTGGAACGACAAAGGATGACCGTATTGGAAGCCCGGCGAGTAGTCCAATGTGCCCAGTTGCTTGGCGACCGCTTCCTGGATTTCCTTGCGGGTATGCCCGGCGCCGCAGGTCCACAGCCCCGACAGCGAGTCGTACACCTTGCGCCCCTTGTCATCGGTCAACCAGCTGCCTTCGGCCGCCACGATCAGGCGCGGGTCACGATGGAAGTTACGGTTGGCGGTGTACGGCATCCAGTGGGCGTCCAGCTTCAATTGGCTGGCCAGGGTGGACGGAGCGTTTTCGGGCATGTTCATGAGCAAAACCTCGCAAGGCAAAAGGCAGCGTAGGGATTTGAAAAGCGTTGTTGCAGCTAAATTGCCACGGGGATAAAGTCGGTGAAATTCAACTCTTCTAACCTTCAGTCAGGCCTTCACTAAACTATGAGCAGCCGTCGACCCGACCCACTGGCCCAAGTCAGCGACTTCGATATCCGCTTGTTGCGCATCTTTCGCAGCGTGGTGGAGTGCGGTGGCTTCTCGGCGGCGGAAACCGTACTGGGGATTGGACGCTCGGCCATCAGCCAGCAGATGAGTGACTTGGAGCAGCGCCTTGGCCTACGCCTGTGCCAGCGTGGGCGTGCGGGTTTTTCCCTGACCGAGGAAGGACGCGAGGTGTATCAGTCAGCGCTTCAGTTACTCAGCGCACTGGAAAGTTTTCGCACCGAGGTCAACGGATTGCACCAGCATTTGCGCGGCGAACTGATCATCGGCCTGACCGACAACCTGGTCACCCTGCCCCACATGCGCATTACCCACGCCTTGGCGCAGTTGAAGGAGCGGGGGCCGGACGTGCAAATCCAGATCCGCATGATCGCCCCCAATGAAGTGGAACAAGGCGTGCTCGATGGCCGCCTGCATGTCGGCGTAGTCCCCCAGGCAAGCGCCTTGTCGGGCCTCGAATACCAGCCGCTGTACAGCGAACGCTCGCTGCTTTACTGCGCGGTCGGCCACCCGCTGTTTTATGCCGACGACAAGCAACTGGACGATGAGCGCATCAACAGCCAGGACGCCATCGCCCCGACCTTCCGCTTGCCGGCCGATATCCAGGCTCACTACCAGGCACTCAATTGCACCGCCAGCGCCTCGGACCGCGAAGGCATGGCCTTCCTGATCCTGACCGGCCGCTACATCGGCTACCTGCCCGATCACTACGCCAGCCTTTGGGTACAACAAGGCCGACTGCGCGCGCTGAAACCGGCCACGCGTTTTTACGACTTGAGCCTCGCTTCGGTCACGCGCAAGGGCCGTCGCCCTCATTTGGTGCTGGAAAGCTTCCTCGAAAGTTTGGCCGCAACGCGCTAGCACGGGCCTCACATGAAAACCTGAGCAACTGGACAGCTTTTTGCAAGGCATGGGGACCTAGAACCGTCAGCCATGAGTTACCACGCCATGCCGCCAGAATCCTCCAGCCCCAGCGACCTGATCTACGGCCTCAACGACCGCCCCAAACCACTGCCCGCCTTGCTTGCTGCATTGCAGCATGTGTTGGCTGCCTTTGTCGGCATCATCACCCCGCCGCTGATCATCGGCTCCACCCTGGGCCTGACCGCCCACCTGCCCTACCTGATCAGCATGGCATTGATGGTTTCCGGTGTAGGCACCTTCATCCAGGCGCGTAGGCCGTTCGGGATTGGCGCCGGGATGATCTGCCTGCAAGGCACCAGCTTCGCGTTTCTCGGCGCGGTGTTGTCGGCGGGGTTTCTGGTCAAGCAACGGGGCGGCAGCCCGGAAGACATCCTGGCGATGATTTTCGGCATTTGCTTCTTCGGCGCTGCAGTGCAGGTGATATTGAGCCGCTTTATCGGCCAACTCAGAAGAGTGATCACGCCACTGGTCACCGGGATTGTCATCACCCTGATAGGTATCAGCCTGATCAAGGTCGGCATCACTGACTTGGGCGGCGGCTTCAACGCGCCGGACTTCGGCGCCCCGACCAACCTGGCGCTCGGCCTGTTCGTGGTGTTGACGATCATCCTGCTCAACCGCTCGAACACGCCGTGGGTTCGCCTCAGCGCGATCATCATCGGCCTGGCGCTAGGCAGCCTCGCCGCATGGCTCAGCGGCAAACTCGTCCCACAAGCCCTGCCTGACTTGCCATTGATCAGCCTGCCTACACCGTTCCACTTTGGTTTCAACTTCGACTGGAGCGCTTTCCTGCCGGTGGCGCTGATTTATCTGATCAGCACCATCGAAACCGTCGGCGACCTCACCGCCAACTGCATGATCGCCCGCCAGCCCATCAGCGGTCCTTCCTATATAAGCCGGCTCAAGGGTGGCGTGCTGGGTGATGGCATCAGTTGCATGATCGCCGCCACCTTCAGCGCCTTTCCCAACACGACGTTCGCCCAGAACAACGGTGTGATACAACTGACCGGAGTCGCCAGCCGTTACGTCGGCCTGTACATCGGCGTGGTGCTGTTTTGTCTCGGAATGTTTCCACTGATTGGCGCGGTGCTGCAACAAATTCCCAAGCCGGTGCTGGGCGGCGCGACCCTGGTGATGTTCGGCAGCGTGGCCGCCGCCGGCGTGCGCATCCTCGCGCAGGCACCGCTGGATCGGCGCAGCATGCTGATCATCGCCACATCGTTCGGCGTGGGCCTGGGGATCGCCGCCCAGCCAAACCTGCTGCACCTGATGCCCACCCTGGTGCAGAACCTGTTCGACTCGGCCATCACCAGCGGCGGCCTGACCGCCATTGTGTTGTGCCTGTTGCTGCCTGAACCCAAGGCCACTGCGGATGCCGCAAACCGGGCATTGGAAAGCGACACTCTGGAACCGCTTTGACGGTTTTATCGTATCGGGACTTGTCTGGGGCTTGAGGGTGGGTTATCTGTGCACACGTCGTCTTCATCGATCTGCACGGAAACCTCCATGAGCCTCGAAGTTCCTGCCCACAGCAACCACGCCGGAAAACCTGCAAGCCGCATTCGCCAAAAGAACGAACAAGCGATTTTGCAGGCCGCCGAAGACGAGTTCGCCCGTCATGGCTACAAAGGCACCAGCATGAACACCATCGCGGCGAGTGCCGGGTTGCCGAAAGCCAACTTGCACTACTACTTCACCAACAAGCTGGGGCTGTACATTGCCGTGCTCAGCAACATCCTCGAATTGTGGGACAGCACGTTCAACACGCTGACCGCCGAGGATGACCCGGCCGCCGCCCTGACCCGCTACATCCGCACCAAGATGGAATTCTCGCGGCGCCAGCCACAGGCCTCGCGCATCTTCGCGATGGAGATCATCAGCGGCGGTGAATGCCTGACCGAATATTTCAGCCAGGACTATCGCGCCTGGTTCAGCGGCCGTGCGGCGGTGTTCCAGGCCTGGATCGACGCCGGCAAGATGGACCCCGTCGACCCGGTACACCTGATCTTCCTGCTGTGGGGCAGCACCCAGCATTACGCCGACTTTGCCACGCAAATCTGCCGCGTGACCGGGCGCACCAAGCTGACCAAGCAAGACATGGAAGACGCCGGCACCAACCTTATCCACATCATTCTCAAAGGCTGTGGCATCAAGCCCGCCCTCTAAACGAAGTTACCCATGCCTTTCACGCTTACCGGCTTTTGCGAATTTCGCGAAGAAATTCGCAAAAGCCGCTTCATTACCCTCGCCGCCCCCATCGCCAGCCCACAGGACGCCCAGGCCTTCATCGACCAGCACAGCGACCTGAACGCCACGCACAACTGCTGGGCCTGGAAACTCGGCGATCAATACCGCAGCAACGATGATGGCGAACCCGGCGGCACCGCCGGGCGACCGATCCTGGCCGCGATCGAAGCGCAGGATTGCGACCAGGTCGTGGTGCTGGTGATCCGCTGGTACGGCGGCATTCAACTGGGCACCGGCGGCCTGGCCCGCGCCTATGGCGGCGGCGCCAACAAATGCCTGCAAGCAGCCGAGCGCGTCGAACTGATCAAACGCGTGCCGCTGAGTTGTTCCTGTGGTTTTGCCGAGCTGCCGCTGGTGAAGTTACGGGTGGCCGAGTTGGGCGGGCTGGTGACAGAAGAAATCTTCACCGCCAATGGCGTCGACCTGCAATTGGCTCTCGGCGAAGCACACATCGACACGTTGCAAACCCAACTCGCCGACCTGAGCCGCGGACGCATTCTGCTGCAGCGCTGAAACTGCCCACATCTACTGTGCACCTGCCTGTGGATAACCTGAGTACACCCGCCTGTAACCCTTCTGTCACAAGGGTTTCAGGCGGTTGTTCAGTTTTTGCTCAACCCACCACACTAAAGTATTAATCCAGCTCAAAAACAGTCAGTTAGCCGGGTTATGTCCTTTAGAACAAAGGGCCGCAGCGCTTATATCCACCGATCACGCTTGCGCACAATTCCTGTGGAGCAACCTGTGGATAACCCGTGCAAGAGTGACCCGGCGGCAGAGCCCGCAACGCCCCGGCACAACTGATCATTTTTTAATCAATTTGCAGCTCGGCCCACCGGCATTAATTGCGCTATCGCCCACAGCACTTCAAACACCACGACGATCACCAACACTGTACTGGCACCGTGGGCGAGCGCGTAAATCTGCCAGGTCGCAAACAGCACTCGGCCAGCAGCGTCATAGCGACCAAACATCGCCTGGGGATCGCGGATTCGCAGCACCGACCACACGCAGACAATCGAGCCCATCAGGTTGGCCATCAACCTATGCACAGGCGCGAACGGCGGCAGCTCGCCGGGCAGGTTCAGCGCCACCAGGGCGTTATGCAGCAGGTCAAACGTCCAGGGTGTGACCAGCGCGGCGGTGACGATCAGGTCATACCAGCCGCTGGCCCGGACCAGTCGGCGGTATTGATGTGCAGTCCACATAGCAGCAAGCTCCTTCAATTCAAGAAGCCAGCAGGCTAAAGCCTGGAGTATGCTCAAGGGTCAAGCCCTCCAGAGCTCTCTACATGCGTATCGGCGAATTAGCCCAGGCCAGCCAGGTCAGCCGCGACACCCTGCGCTTCTACGAGCAGCGCGGGTTGATTGCCGCGCAACGCAGCGCCAACGGTTACCGTGACTACCCCGCCGACATGCTGCAGTTGGTGCTGTACATCAAGACCGCCCAGCGCCTGGGCTTCAGCCTCAGTGAAATTGGCAACAGTGTCGGCGCATTGTGGCAAGCTCCAGACCCCGACAGCGCCGTCACCCAACTGCTGCAAGACAAGCTCAACCTGATCGAAACCCGCATCACTGAACTCGAACAACTGCGCCAGGAGTTGCAACAACGACTCGGGCAACGTTGCCCACTGACCCCGTGAACCTCCACCGTCAAAGGAAGCCATTCATGTCTACGTCAAAAACCGCACTGATTATCGGCGCCTCCCGGGGCCTCGGCCTTGGCCTAGTCAAGCAACTGCTGGCGGACGGCTGGGAGGTGACCGCTACCGTGCGCGACCCGCAAAAGGCCGATGCGTTGAAGGCCCTGGGCCCGGTGCAGATCGAAAAGCTCGACATGGATGATCAACAGGCCGTGATCGCCCTGAGCCAGCGTCTCAAGGAGACAACCTTCGACCTGCTGTTCGTCAACGCCGGGGTCAAAGGTCCCGCCAATCAGGAGCCGGGCCACGCCACCCTGGCTGAAGTCGGCCAACTGTTTTTCACCAACGCCGTGGCGCCGATCAACCTGGCCCAGCGTTTTGTCGGGCAGATCCGCCCGGACACCGGCGTGCTGGCCTTCATGAGTTCGATCCTGGGCAGCGTCACTATCCCCGACGGCTCGGACCTGGCCCTGTACAAAGCCAGCAAGGCCGCCCTCAACTCCATGACCAACAGTTTTGTCACCCAGTTGGGCGATCAAAAACTGACCGTGTTGTCGTTGCACCCGGGCTGGGTGAAAACCGACATGGGCGGCGAAAACGCGCACATCGACGTGCCTACCAGCGTCCGCGGCCTGGTCGACCAGGTGAATGCCTACACCGGCAAGGGCGGCCATCACTTTGTGGACTACAAGGGCGACACTATCGCCTGGTAAAAACACCAGGATCGTTATCGGCGGATTGCCGTCGATAACGATCCACACGTAAACTGCGCACCTCGCCCTCCCCGGCGACCCTGGATCAGCAGACAGGGCAACACTGAGCTGGCAAACCTGAACCCATCATTCAGAGGAGCCGGCCAATGCCTGCGACCCGTATCTGGTTAAAAAACCCCCTCGCGATTTTCACTGCCAATGGCCTCGATGCCCGTGGCGGCCTGGTGCTGCAAGACGGTGTCATCACCGAAGTGCTGGGCTGGGGCCGAGAACCCGCCGTGCCCTGTGGGCAAGTGTTTGATGCCCGTGAGCATGTGGTGCTTCCGGGGCTGATCAACACCCACCATCACTTCTACCAAACCCTGACCCGCGCCTGGGCTCCGGTGGTTAACCAGCCGCTGTTTCCCTGGTTGAAAACCCTGTACCCGGTGTGGGCCCGCCTCACCCCGGAAAAACTCGCGCTCGCCTCCAAAGTCGCCCTCGCTGAATTGCTGCTCTCGGGCTGCACCACCGCGGCAGACCACCACTACCTGTTCCCTGACGGCCTTGAACAGGCGATCGACGTGCAAGTCGACAGCGTGCGGGAACTGGGTATGCGCGCTATGCTCACCCGCGGCTCCATGAGCCTGGGCGAGGCCGATGGCGGGCTGCCACCGCAGCAAACCGTGCAACAAGGCGAAGTGATTCTGGAAGACAGCCGCCGCCTGATCCGCCAGTACCACGAGCGCGGCGACGGCGCGCAAATCCAGATTGCCCTGGCGCCCTGCTCCCCGTTTTCCGTCACCCCGGAAATCATGGAAGCCAGCGCCGAACTGGCGAATAACCTCGACGTGCGCCTGCACACGCACCTGGCGGAAACCCTCGACGAAGAAGACTTCTGCCTGCAGCGTTTCGGCCTGCGCACCGTGGATTACCTCGACAGCGTCGGCTGGCTCGGCCCACGCACGTGGCTGGCCCATGGCATTCACTTCAACCCCGAAGAAATCGCACGCCTTGGTGCCGCCGGAACCGGGATATGCCATTGCCCGAGTTCCAACATGCGCCTGGCTTCCGGCATATGCCCGACCCTGGACCTGCTCGCCGCCGGCGCACCGATTGGCCTGGGCGTGGACGGTTCGGCGTCCAACGATGCGTCGAACATGATCCTGGAAACGCGCCAGGCGTTGTACATCCAGCGCCTGCGTTACGGGGCCGAGAAGATCACCCCGGAGTTGGTGTTGGGTTGGGCTACAAAGGGTTCGGCGCAGTTACTTGGCCGCAGCGACATCGGCGAACTGGCCGTCGGCAAACAAGCCGACCTGGCGCTGTTCAAACTCGATGAGCTGCGCTTCTCCGGCAGCCACGATCCGATCTCGGCACTGCTGCTGTGCGGCGCCGACCGGGCGGACCGGGTGATGGTCGGCGGCAAATGGCGGGTGATCGACGGACAGGTCGAGGGCCTGGATCTGAAGGGCTTGATTGCCGATCACAGCCAGGCAGCGCGGGAATTGATCAACCGGATCTAAGCCAGGCACAGATCAAATGTGGGAGCCGGGCTTGCCCGCGATGCAGGCACCTCGGTCTTTCAGTTGCACCGAGGTGATGCTATCGCAGGCAAGCCAGCTCCCACATTTGATCAGCGGTGTACTCAGGAACGGTTACAACCCCAATAGCGACAACATGATAAACGTCGCAAACAACACAAAGTGGGTCATCCCTTCGATGGCGTTGGTTTCGCCATCGTTGAGGTTGATCGCGCTGACGATCAGCGTGATAAACACCATCACGGTCTGCACCGGTGTCATCGCCATTTGAAACGGCTGGCCGGTGTACAAGGCCATGGCTTCCATCACCGGCACGGTCAAAATCACCGTCGACAGCGACGCCCCCAGCGCGATGTTCACCACCGACTGCATGCGGTTGGCCAACGCTGCGCGCAACGCGGTCAAAATCTCCGGGGCGGCGGAAATCGCGGCCACGATGATCGCCGTAATCACCGGTGGAGCGCCCGTGCCCTCCAGGCCCAGGTCGAGGGTCTTGGACATCACCTCGGCCAACGCGCCAATCACAATCACGCCAAACACCAGGGTCCCGATGGAGAACGCCAGGTTGATCGGCGGCGACTCGTCTTCCGGCTGTTTCTTGCGGCGTTTTTCCGGATAGCTGTAGCTGAAGAAATAACTGTGGGGCCCCACCTGCATCCGCAGAAACAGGGTGTAGAGCACCACCATCGCACCGATGGTGAAGGCCGAGTAAATTTTCCAGTCCGCCTCGGGGATAAACTCCGGCACCACCATCGACACGCCCATGGCGGTAAGGATCATCACGCTGTAGGTCCGTGCCGAATCGTCGTTGTAGGACTGTTCGCCATGCTTGATCCCACCCATCAGCGCCGCCAGGCCGAGGATGCCATTGATGTCGAGCATCACCGCCGAATAGATGGTGTCCCGCACCAGGGTCGGCGACGGCTCGTTGCTCATCATGATCGCCAGAATCACCACTTCCACCAGCACGGCGGCGAGGGTCAGGATCATGGTGCCGTAGGGATCACCGACTTTTTCCGCCAGTTGCTCGGCGTGGTGAGCCACGCGCATCGAGGCCACGACGATAAAGCCGATCAGCGCCACGCCGCCCAGCAGCGCCACCATCTGCCCGCTGTGCAGCATCCAGTGCTCCAGCGGGTATGCGGCGATGGCGGCAATCAGCGCCAGCAGCATGAATTTTTCTTGCTTGATTGATGTGAGCATTGCAGGCCTTTTATACGCGGCGAATCCGTCATTGATGGGGTACAGACTGCACCGCGCCGCTAACGTTTCGTTACACCTTAGTTCACGCACCGCTTGCACGACGCCCGCGGATGCTCACCGCTTGGTCAGGTTTTACCGATTATTTCGGCGTGCGCCTGTAGAATGCCGCCATTGCACCTGATGAGAATTTATAAATGTACGATTGGCTCAACGCCCTGCCCAAGGCTGAATTGCACCTGCACCTGGAAGGCTCGCTGGAGCCTGAGCTGCTGTTCGCCCTGGCCGAACGCAACAAGATCGCGCTGCCGTGGAACGACGTCGAAACCCTGCGCAAGGCCTACGCCTTCAACAACCTGCAAGAGTTTCTCGACCTCTATTACAAGGGCGCCGATGTACTGCGCACCTCCCAGGACTTCTACGACCTGACCTGGGCCTACTTGCTGCGCTGCAAGGCGCAGAACGTGATCCACACCGAACCGTTCTTCGACCCGCAGACCCACACCGACCGTGGCGTGCCCTTCGAAGTGGTGCTCAATGGCATCGCCGCCGCATTGAAAGACGGCGAGCAGCAACTGGGCATCACCAGCGGTTTGATCCTCAGCTTCCTGCGCCACTTGAGCGAAGAGGAAGCCGAGAGAACCCTCGACCAGGCGCTGCCATTCCGTGACGCGTTCGTGGCCGTGGGCCTGGACAGTTCGGAAATGGGCCACCCGCCGAGCAAGTTCCAGCGCGTGTTCGACCGTGCCCGTCACGAAGGTTTCCTGACCGTCGCCCACGCCGGTGAAGAAGGGCCGCCGGAATACATCTGGGAAGCCATCGACCTGCTGAAGATCCAGCGTATCGACCATGGCGTACGCGCCATTGAAGACGAGCGCCTGATGCAACGGATCATTGATGAGCAGATCCCGCTGACGGTGTGCCCGCTGTCCAACACCAAGCTGTGCGTGTTCGACGACATGTCCCAACACAACATCCTCGACATGCTTGAGCGTGGGGTGAAGGTCACGGTGAACTCGGATGATCCGGCGTACTTCGGCGGTTATGTCACCGAGAACTTCCATGCGCTGTACACCTCCCTGGGCATGACCCAGGACCAGGCCAAACGCCTGGCGCAAAACAGCCTGGATGCGCGGTTGGTCAAGCCTTAACTACCGACCGATGCGGCAAGCCGGGCAATTTCCAGTTGCCCGGCCTCACTGACCTGCAACGCCTGGGACTCATTGATCACACTGACCCAGCTCGACTGCATGCACAGTTGCAACAGCGCGGCCCCCAACGCACCGCCCAGGTGCGGCTGCTGTTCGCTCCAATCAAAACACTCACACACGATCGGCTGCACCAATGCCTGGGTGAAAATCCCCAGCGCCGCGAGTTTGCGGGAGCCGTATGGTGTCACTTCCGTACGCTGCTCCTGATGCTCGATCCAGCCGGCCGCCATCATCCGTTGATACACACCCGCTGCCAGTTCGCCGCCCAAATGCCCCTGGCAAAGCCTCGCCCGCCGCAACCCGGCAGGCGCGATCAGTGACCGGGTATGAGTCGGCGTATTGCGGGCGACACTGGCCATGGTGGTACAGGCCAGTGCATCCACGGCGGCTCCCACATCGGCGGCAGCCACACGAAAGAAGCGTTTGCCGCTCCGGGCTTCGACGCGCAGCAGGCCGCCGGCCGTCAATCGCGTCAAATGGGCATTGGCCGAGGCCGGGGACAGCCCCGCAAGTAGAGCCAATTCATCGGAGGGTTTGGCCGAGCCGTCCATCAACGCCCACACCATCGCGGTACGTTTGGGGTCGGCCAATAATGTTGCGATCTGACTGATGCAAGGTGCCTGTTCCATGTGCTCATTCACTCCCTGTTAAAGCATTGGTCTGCTGCGGTTCGCGCAAAAGTATAAGCGTGAAAACGCCGGGTTCCGTGCCGTCTTACAGCACAACCAACGACAGAGGCTGAAGGAAACTTCCCGATATTCCCGGGGTTATGGTGTAGAAGCCGACCGCTCCGGCAACTGCGCAGTCAATGTCGCACAACGGGCAACGAGCATTTCCCGCAGAAGATTGATCGGCTTGCTCAGTTGCGCGCGATGGGCGCACAACAGGTTGAGGGGCGTACGCTCGCCCCGCAGCTCCGGCAGGATCAGGCGCAGGCGCCCGGCCAGCACATCGCTGCTCACATCCAGCCAGGACTTATAAGCAATACCGACCCCGGCCACCGCCCAGCGCCGCACCACATCGGCGTCATCACTGAAGCGGTCGCCGGTTACGGTCAGGCTGACGTCGCGTTTGCCATCGTTGAAACCCCAATGGTCGTGCACCCGACTGCCGAGCATATACAGCAGGCAATTGTGCTGGGTCAGTTGCTCCAGATGACGAGGCTCGCCGTGTCGCGCCAGGTAGCTGGGCGCGGCGCAGAGCACGCGGTAGTTGTCCGGGGCGATGGGCAGCGCGATCAGGCTGGAGTCTTCCGGCTCGCCATAGCGCAGGGCGATATCCACCGGCTGACGGAACAGGTCGGCAATCCGGTCGCCCAACAGCAGACGCACGCTCAGCTCGGGGTACTCGCGCTGAAATTCATCCAGCCAGGGCAGCAGCTGGTTACGCCCGAAGTCCGACGGCGCCGACAGTTGCAGCACCCCGCTGACTTGATCCTGGCCACTGGCCAATAACCGCCGGCCTTCATCCAGGCTGCTCAAGGCCGCCCGGGCGTACTCCAGAAAGCCCTCGCCCTCGGCCGTCAGGCGCAGGCTGCGGGTAGAGCGCGCCAGCAACCGCGCGCCCAGTTGCTGCTCGATGCGCTTCAACGCCGCGCTGGCCACCGCCGCCGACATGTCCATGACCCGCGCTGCAGCCGAGAGGCTGCCCAGGTCTGCGGCGCGCACAAACAACTGCAAATCGTCGAAACGCAGCATCCCGGCCCCATTATCAAAAAAACATTGAAAGAGACTGCTCTTTTAGCGGGTTTTATCTTCGAGAGAAATAGCCAATCATCTGTCCATCCCGTTCATCACGTGTCTGGAGTCGAATATGTCCGCTGCCTTTAACGTCATCGCCACGCTGATCGCCAAACCCGGCCAACAGGCCACCCTGGAAACCCTGCTGCGCGAGCTGCTGGAACCGACGCGCGTCGAAGCCGGCTGCCAGCAATACGACCTGCACCAGGATCTGCAACACCCCGAGACCTTCTACATGCTCGAACGCTGGAGCGACGACGCCGCGCTGGCCGACCACGACCAGAGCGCCCATATCCAGAATTTCCGCGCCAAGGCCGCCGACGTACTCGAGCATTTCGAACTCAAGCGCCTGAAGTTTCTTGCCTGATCAACCGACCCCTTTTTGGAAGCCCTCATGAAAGCCATCGCCTACTACGCCGCATTGCCCATCAACGATCCAAAATCCCTGCAAGACATCGAACTGCCAGAACCGGTCGCCGGCCCGCGTGACCTGCTGGTGGAAGTCAAAGCCATCTCGGTCAACCCGGTGGACACCAAGGTGCGCCAGAACGTCGCCCCGGAAGATGGCGCCGCCAAAGTCCTGGGCTGGGACGTGGCCGGTGTGGTCAAGGCTGTGGGCAGCGAAGTGAGCCTGTTCAAGGTCGGTGACAAGGTGTTCTACGCCGGCTCGCTGGTGCGCCCCGGCGGCAACAGCGAACTGCACACCGTAGACGAGCGCATTGTCGGCCATATGCCAAAAACCCTGGGTTTCGCCGATGCTGCAGCCCTGCCGCTGACCGCCATCACTGCCTGGGAATTACTCTTCGAGCGCCTGCAAGTGCGCGAAGGCAAGGCCGATGAAGGCCAGAGCCTGCTGATCGTCGGTGCGTCCGGTGGTGTGGGATCGATCCTGACTCAACTGGCGAAACAACTTACTGGCCTGAAAGTTATCGGCACCGCCTCCCGCCCGGAAACCCAAGCGTGGGCCAAGGACCTGGGCGCCGACCTGGTGATCGACCACAGCAAACCCTTGAGCGAAGAGCTGAAAAACGCCGGCCATCCGCAGGTGAACTACGTCGCCAGCCTGACCCAGACCGACCAGCACCTGGACCAACTGGTGGAAGCGCTGATTCCCCAGGGCAAACTGGCGCTGATTGATGACCCCAAGGCGCTGGACGTGAGCAAACTCAAGCGCAAGAGCCTGTCGCTGCATTGGGAGTTCATGTACACCCGCTCGATGTTCGAGACCGCCGACATGATCGAGCAACACAACCTGCTCAACCGCGTGGCCGAACTGATCGATGCCGGTACCCTGAAAACCACGGTGGGCGAGCACTTTGGCGTGATCAACGCGGCCAACCTGCGCCGTGCCCACGAACTGCTGGAAAGCGGCAAGGCCAAGGGCAAAATTGTGCTGGAAGGGTTCTAACCAAACGTTCTGTCAGTGTCGTCTGTTATGCACCTGAGTAATGGACGACACCGCTAGTCAGAGACTTGATCCTTGTCACATTTGTGGACGCATTCAGGTTTATATTGGCCGCCTTTGCCACGATTCTTTTACGCGAGGAAGTCAGCAATGAAGATCCTGATAAAAGCGTTAGCAAAATCCCACGGCAACAAATGGCAGGTTCGTCTCGACCAGAACGCCTTCACCTTCCGCAGTGAGGCCGAAGCCCGCGCGTTTGCCGACACCCTGCAAACCCGTATCCAGGCACCTCACCGATTCCCCGAAAGCCAGCAGCGTTCTGCTGGCTGACCTGCTCATTCCGCTGCTTGCAGTGCCCGTTGGCGCTGCAGGCGTCGGGTCAGCATCGCGAACGTCACGGCCAATACGCCACACAAGCTTATGACCATTGCCATCGGCATCGCCGTGCCGTCGTGCAACACCCCGACCAACGATGCCGCGCCGGCGGCCACACCAAACTGAATGCAACCGAGCAACGCCGATGCGCTGCCCGCCCGTGCGCCCTGCCCGCTCATGGCGCAAGCCGAGGTGTTGGGCAAAATGCAGCCCAGGCTGGCGATGCAGATGAACAGCGGCACCAGCAGTGGCCACAACGCCTCAGTGCGCAAAGCTGTAATGGCCAGCAACGACAGACCCGCCGCCAGGTACACCCACACCGTGCGCGACAACAGGAACGCCGGGCCGCGCGAGGCCAGCAAGCGCGCATTCACCTGTGCAACCAGGATAAAGCCGGCGGCGTTGGAGCCAAAGACCCAGCCATAGTGCTCGGCAGGCACGCCATAGAGTTTGATAAAGACGAAAGGCGAACCCGCGATGTAGGCAAACATGCCGGCAATCGAGATGCCACCGGTCAAGGCGTAGCCCAGGTACACCCGGTCCGAGAGCAACCGGCCATACTGGCGCAGGGCACCCGACAGAGGCTGACGCGGTTGATGGGCGGGAAAACTTTCCGGCAATCCGACTGCCACCGCGAGGGCCGCCATCACACTGAACGCCGTCAGCGCGATGAAGATCGACTGCCAGCCCCACACACCGACCATCACCCCACCCGCCAGCGGCGCAAGGATCGGCGCCAGCCCGGTGACCAGCATCAGTTGGGAAAACACCTTGGCCGAGCCCACCGCGTCGCATTTGTCACTCACCACTGCGCGGGAGATCACCATGCCCGCACAACCGCCCAGGGCCTGGACGAAGCGCGCGCCGATCAGCCATTCCAGCGAAGGCGCGTATGCACAGGCGAACGACGCCAGGGTAAACAGGGTGACGCCGCTGAGCAGCGGCCCACGCCGGCCAAAACGGTCCGCCAGCGGCCCATAGATCAACTGGCCGATCGCCAGGCCCGTGAAGTACACGGCCAAGGTCAGCTGAATATGTTTTTCGTCGGTGCCGAATGCCACGGCCATGGCCGGGAAACCCGGCAGGTAGAAGTCGATGGCCAACGGCGCGAACGCGCTCAAGGCCCCCAAAATCAGGATTATACGAAGGTTCATCAGGCACCCAGGTGAGTCGGCAGCCCAACAGTCTAGCCGGGCTCGGGTGCCTTGAACATTAAGTTAGCTCGCTAACTATCAGAAAGTCAGGCGAGTTTGACGCTGTAGCCTTCTTCGCTGATCAGGTTGATCACTTCCGCCGGGGACAGCAGGCTGCTTTCCACGCCAACTTCCTTTGCCGCGAGGTCGACGCGCACGCTGGCCGACGGATCCTTATCCTGCACCGCCTGGGTGACCGAGCGAACGCAGTGGCCGCAGGTCATTCCTTCAACGCTGAATACTTGCATGACATGACTCCTTTGATGAGGTTGCCCGCAGTGTTGACCTTGCCACGATGGCAAGGTCAAGTTCTGAAAACATCGGCCGGGCTGGCATTCATTCGCGCCCTCGGCCAAGCTGCACCTATCCACGATGTGAACCTCGGAGAATTCGCCATGCGCTGGTCGTTTTTTGGCCTTGTCAGCCTGATGGGCTTGTTTGCCGCTGTGCCACCGGCCAGCGCGGATGAAGATTATGCGGTGCTGATCATTTCCCGGGAGCGCCTGGAAGTGCCGACCAACTGCGAGATTGGTTTGTATATTCAGGACCAGTTGGCCGGGCGGCTGTTCCAGGAGCAGGCCACGTCCTTCAACTTGCCGGCCGGGAATGTGTCGCTGCGCCTGAAGTTGCTGCCGGGGCAATCCCAGGGCTGCTTGCCGGGCATGCTCGCGCCGCCGGCGCAAAACATCACCTTGAAGGCCGGCGACGTGCGCAAGTTGCGTATCGCGCAAGGGCCGGACGGCATGTATCTGAAGCCGGCGGCATTGGAATATTGAAACATTGATCTGAAGCCTTGACCTTCCCCACAGGTCAAGGTTGATCCTAGGGGCAATCTCTCTTGGAGTACTGCCCATGAACGGATCCACCACCTTCGACCTGCCCATCAGTGGCATGACCTGCGCCAGCTGCGCCGGGCGGGTTGAACGGGCACTGGGCAAAGTGCCCGGGGTGCAAAGCGTCAGCGTCAACCTGGCCAACGAACGCGCCCATATTGAAGTGCTCGGCCAAATGGACCCCGGCGTCCTGATCGCCGCCGTCGACAAGGCCGGCTACACCGCCACCCTGCCCCAAAGCGAAACCGCCACCCAGGCCAGCCAGGAACAACGGTTGAGCCATGAACGTTGGTCGCTGCTGCTGGCAATTCTGCTCGCCGCGCCGTTGGTGTTGCCGATGCTGGTGCAACCGTTCGGCCTGCACTGGATGCTGCCGGCCTGGGTCCAGTTCGCCCTGGCCACCCCGGTGCAATTCATCTTCGGTGCGCGCTTCTATATCGCTGCCTGGAAAGCCGTGCGCGCCGGGGCCGGCAACATGGACCTGCTGGTGGCCATCGGTACCAGCGCCGGTTACGGCCTGAGTATCTATGAGTGGCTCACGGCAACCGCTGGCACGATGCCGCATCTTTACTTCGAAGCCTCAGCGGTGGTGATCGCCCTGGTGCTGCTGGGCAAATACCTGGAAAGCCGCGCCAAACGCCAGACCGCCAGCGCCATCCGCGCCCTGGAAGCCTTGCGCCCGGAGCGGGCGATTCAAGTGATCGATGGCCGCGAGCACGACGTCGCCATCACCGCCCTCAAGCTCAATGACCTGGTGCTGGTCAAACCCGGCGAACGCTTCCCGGTGGATGGCGAAGTGGTCGAAGGCCAAAGCCACGCCGACGAAGCACTGATCAGCGGTGAAAGCCTGCCGGTGCCAAAACAGCCCGGAGACGCCGTGACAGGCGGCGCGATCAACGGCGAAGGCCGACTGCTGGTGCGCACCCTGGCCCTTGGCGCAGAAAGCGTGCTGGCGCGGATCATCCGCCTGGTGGAAGACGCCCAGGCGGCCAAGGCACCCATCCAGAAACTGGTGGATAAAGTCAGCCAGGTGTTCGTGCCGGTGGTGCTGGTGCTGGCCCTGGCCACGCTGATCGGCTGGTGGTTGTATGGCGCTCCGCTGGAGGTCGCGCTGATCAATGCCGTCACCGTGTTGGTGATTGCCTGCCCTTGCGCCCTGGGCCTGGCCACCCCCACCGCCATCATGGCCGGTACCGGCGTCGCCGCCCGCCACGGGATTCTGATCAAGGACGCCGAAGCCCTGGAGCGTGCCCACGAAGTCAGCGCCGTGGTGTTCGACAAGACCGGCACCCTGACCTCCGGCGCACCAAAAATTGCGCACCTGGTTGCTGTCGATGGCAATGAAGCGGCACTGTTGCAACAGGCCGGCGCACTGCAACGCGGCAGTGAACACCCGTTGGCCAAGGCGGTGCTGGATGCTTGCGCCGAACGTGGCTTGAACGTGGCCGATGTCAGCGCCAGCCAGTCCCTGACCGGGCGTGGCATTGCCGGCACCCTCGACGGTCGGCAGTTGGCGTTGGGCAACCATCGCCTGCTGGACGAAACCGGCTTGAGCACCGGCGACCTCGCCGACTCGGCCAGCGCGTGGGAGGCCGAGGGCCGTACCCTGTCCTGGCTGATCGAGCAAGGCCCGCAGCCGCGCGTGCTGGGCCTGTTTGCCTTTGGCGACACCCTCAAACCGGGCGCCCTGCAAGCGATACAACAACTCAAGGCCCGGCATATCAGCAGCCACCTGCTGACCGGCGACAACCGAGGCAGCGCCCGCGTGGTCGCCGAAGCCTTGGGCATCGACGACGTGCACGCCGAAGTGCTGCCCGCCGACAAGGCCGCCACCGTCGCCGAGCTGAAAAAGACCGGCGTGGTGGCGATGGTCGGCGACGGCATCAACGACGCGCCGGCCCTGGCCGCCGCTGATATCGGCATCGCCATGGGCGGTGGTACCGACGTGGCCATGCACGCGGCGGGCATTACCCTGATGCGCGGCGACCCACGGCTGGTACCCGCCGCGCTGGAAATCAGCCGCAAGACCTACGCTAAAATTCGACAGAACCTGTTCTGGGCCTTTGTGTATAACTTGATCGGCATTCCGCTGGCCGCATTCGGCCTGCTTAACCCCGTTATGGCCGGCGCGGCCATGGCCCTGTCCAGCGTCAGCGTGGTGAGTAACGCGCTGCTGCTGAAAACCTGGAAACCCAAGGACCTGGAGGACGAGCATCCATGAACATCGGCCAAGCAGCGCGCCAAAGCGGCCTGAGCGCGAAGATGATTCGTTACTACGAGTCTATCGGTTTGTTGAAAGCGGCCCATCGCACCGACAGCGGCTACCGTATTTATGGCGCCGATGACCTGCACACCCTGGCGTTTATCAAGCGTTCGCGCGACCTGGGGTTTTCCCTGGAGGAAGTCGGCAAGCTGCTGACGCTGTGGCAGGACCACGGGCGCGCGAGTGCCGACGTCAAGGCGCTGGCCCGCCAGCACATCGATGAGCTGAACCAGAAGATCCGCGAGTTGGGGCAACTGCGCGATACGTTGCAGGATCTGGTGGAACACTGCCAGGGTGACCACCGGCCGGATTGTCCGATCCTCAAGGAACTGGCGTCGGGCAGCTGTTGCGCCTGACGGCCACCCGCCCACAAAAAATCCGGCCTGGGCCGGATTTTTTGTTAATGGATCACTGCATCCAGGGCGGCGGTGGAGGCTCCTCCGAGGCTTTGCTCGGTGGCGCATCGTCGGCCGCGCGAATCGCCTGGCGACGCTCTTCATCGAGCCGCGCCGCTTCGATCTCGCGAATAACCCCGCCCACGTCAGCCAACTCTTCCGGCTCGTCGAACTCGCCGGTCAACACGCTGGCCGGGTGCAGGGTGCCGGCTTCGTACAGCGCCCACATCTCCTTGGCGTACTTGGTCTTCTTCAATTCCGGGGCAAAACGCCCGAAGTAGGAAGCCATGTTGCCCACATCCCGCTCCAGCATGCTGAATGCGTGGTTGTTGCCTGCTGCATCCACCGCCTGAGGCAGGTCGATGATCACAGGACCGGTCGGCGTCAGCAGCACGTTGAACTCGGAAAGGTCACCGTGCACCAGGCCGGTACACAACATCAGCACGATCTGGGTAATCAGGAAGGCGTGGTATTCGCGGGCCTGGTCCGGGTCCAGCGTCACGTCATTCAAACGTGGCGCAGCGTCACCGTACTCATCGGCCACCAGCTCCATCAGCAGCACGCCTTCGAGGAAGTCGTACGGCTTGGGTACGCGAACGCCCGCACCGGCCAGCCGAAACAGCGCCGCTACCTCGGCGTTCTGCCAGGCGTCTTCGGTTTCTTTCTTGCCGAACTTGGAGCCCTTGGCCATGGCCCGGGCCTGACGGCTGTTGCGGACCTTGCGGCCTTCCTGGTATTCGGACGCCTGACGAAAACTTCGTTTATTCGCCTCCTTGTAGACCTTGGCGCAACGTAACTCGTTGCCGCAGCGCACCACGTAAACAGCTGCTTCTTTACCACTCATGAGTGGGCGCAGCACCTCGTCGACCAGACCGTCCTCGATCAGGGGTTCAATGCGTTTAGGAGTCTTCATCAGCTTTTATTGTGGGTCCTTTATTACCAAACACGCGTATGGCACTCGTTATACGGCAATCCTCTCGCCGCGGGGAGAGGGTACCGACCTTTGACCGCTTAAGAATGCATCCAATATGCCAGATTAACCGGCGGCCCGATCATAGCCGAGATCAGCGCTCAATAATCGCCGTGACGCCCTGGCCCCCGGCGGCGCAGATCGAGATCAGGCCCCGGCCCTTGCCGGCGGCGTCCAGCAGCTTGGCCAGGTTGGCGACGATGCGCCCGCCGGTGGCTGCAAACGGATGGCCGGCGGCCAATGAACTGCCCTTGACGTTCAAGCGGCTGCGGTCGATGGAACCCAGCGGCGCGTCCAGCCCCAGGCGGGTCTTGCAGTATTCCGGGTCTTCCCAGGCCTTCAGCGTGCACAACACTTGGGCAGCGAACGCTTCGTGGATCTCGTAGTAATCGAAGTCCTGCAGCGTCAGACCATTCCTCGCCAGCAAACGTGGCACGGCATACACCGGCGCCATCAGCAGGCCTTCGGCGCCGTTGACGAAATCCACTGCCGCCGCTTCGCCATCACGCAGGTAAGCGAGGATCGGCAAACCCCGCTCCTGGGCCCAGGCTTCGCTGCCCAGCAGCACCAACGAAGCACCGTCGGTCAGTGGCGTCGAATTGCCGGCGGTGAGGGTGCCCTTTTCGCTGCGCTCAAAAGCGGGTTTGAGGCTGGCGAGTTTTTCCAGGGTCAGGTCGGGGCGCAGGTTGTTGTCGCGGGTCAGGCCAAGAAAGGGCGTGAGTAAATCGTTTTGCCAGCCTTCGGCATAGGACGCGGCCATTTTCTGGTGGCTTTCCAGCGCCAACTGATCCTGCTCGGCGCGGGGAATCTGCCAGGTCTGCGCCATCAACTCGCAATGCTGGCCCATGGACAAACCGGTGCGCGGTTCGCCATTGCGCGGCAGTTCCGGCTTGAGGTGATGGGGACGAAGTTGTAACAGGACTTTTAATTTATCCGCCGTGGATTTGCTGCGATTGGCTTGCAGCAGGATCTTGCGCAGGCCCTCGTTCACCCCGATCGGTGCGTCGGACGTGGTGTCGACGCCACCGGCAATCCCGGACTCGATCTGCCCCAGCGCAATCTTGTTCGCCACCAGCAATGCCGCTTCGAGGCCGGTGCCGCAGGCCTGCTGAATATCGTAGGCCGGGGTTTGCGGCGACAGGCGTGAGCCCAGCACGCATTCGCGGGTCAGGTTGAAGTCCCGGGAATGCTTGAGCACCGCCCCGGCGGCCACCTCGCCAATGCGCAGGCCGTGCAGGTTGTAGCGTTCGATCAGGCCTTCCAGGGCGGCGGTCAGCATCGCCTGGTTACTCGCCGTGGCATAAGGGCCGTTGGAGCGGGCGAAGGGGATGCGGTTACCGCCAATGATCGCTACCCGGCGCAATTGAGTCATGGAAAGCTCCCTGAAGGTTGTGGGGTGAGTCTTTGAGACTAGCCTAGGCTCAATCGAACGACTTTCGCCTATTGATGGTCCACCGTTTGAACCCCAGCACTCGGAGAGCGTTCCATGTCTGACCGTTATATCGACTTCGCCAACTCCAGCCTCGGCCATCGCCTGGTCGCCGCCATTGGCCTGCCGTCACCGGTACGCCTGGAACGCTGGCAGGCCGGGCGCCTGCGTCCGGTGGAGGGTGCGCTGCTGATCGGCGGCGGCCCGCTGGCGACAAAAATACTGCCGTTCGCCAACAAGCTGACCGACGCCATCTATAGCTACGGCAGCGAACCGTCGACGGCCACCCCCTGGATTCCCGGCCACGGGCCCAAGCTCAAGGCTGTGGTGTTCGATGCCAGCCAACTGCAGCACACCGACCAACTCAAACAGCTGCGGGAATTCTTTCAGCCGCTGCTGAAAAATCTCGATCACAGCGCGCACCTGGTGATCCTGGGCCGCGCGCCGGAAAGCCTCAGCGACCCGTTTGCCGCCAGTGCCCAGCGCGCCCTGGAAGGTTTCAGCCGGTCGCTGGCCAAAGAGCTGCGCAGCGGGGGCGTCCTGCAATTGCTGTACGTGGGCGACGGGGCCGAAGACCAGTTGGAAGGTGCGTTGCGGTTTTTCCTCTCGCCCAAAAGTGCCTACATCTCCGGCCAGGTGATTCGCCTGAACGCCTGCGCGACCCAGGTCGAAGATTGGACCCGCCCTCTCGCCGGGCGCAAAGCGTTGGTAACCGGCGCAGCCCGCGGTATCGGCGCCTCGATCGCCGAAACCCTGGCCCGTGACGGTGCCGAAGTGGTCCTGCTGGACGTGCCACAAGCCAAGGCTGACCTCGACGCCCTGGCCGCGCGCCTGGGTGCCCGCAGCATCGCCCTGGATATCTGCGCCGAAGACGCCGCCACGCAGTTGATCGAACACCTGCCGGACGGCATCGACATCGTGGTGCACAACGCCGGCATCACCCGCGATAAAACCCTGGCCAACATGACGCCGGAATACTGGGACGCGGTATTGGCGGTCAACCTCAACGCGCCGCAAGTGCTGACCAAGGCGCTTCTGGACAGCGGCACCTTGCACGACAACGGCCGCGTGGTGCTGTTGGCGTCCATCAGCGGCATTGCCGGCAATCGCGGGCAAACCAATTACGCCGCGAGCAAGGCCGGGCTGATCGGCCTGGCCCAGGCCTGGGCGCCGCTGCTGGGCGAGCGCGGGATCAGCATTAACGCGGTGGCACCGGGTTTTATCGAAACCCAGATGACCGCGCATATTCCCTTCGCCTTGCGTGAGGCCGGGCGGCGCATGAGTTCCCTGGGCCAGGGCGGCTTGCCCCAGGACGTCGCCGAAGCCGTGGCCTGGCTCGGCCAGCCGGGCTCCGGCGCGGTCAGCGGGCAGGCAGTGCGGGTGTGTGGGCAAAGTCTATTGGGAGCGTAAGCATGGAGTGGCACACCTTAGGCAGCACCCCGTTCCTGCCGCCGCTGTATTGGCGCGCGGCCCTCAAGCGCAAGATCACCGGCACCACGTTGCCCGAACAAGGGTTGCGCTGCCGGGTCAGCGTGAACGCCAGCGATGTGGCGGCTTATCGCAAGGTCTGCGGGTTTGCCGACAGCCCGGTGTTGCCGGCGACCTATCCGCACATCCTTGCCTTCGGCCTGCAGATGCAATTGCTCACCGGCAAGGCATTTCCGTTCCCGCTGCTGGGGTTGATCCACCTGAGCAACCGTATCCGCATCCTGCGCCCGTTGGGCGGTGTGAGTGACCTTACGGTGGGCGTCTACGCGCAGAATTTACAGCCACACGCCAAGGGGGCAACGTTCGATATCGTCACCACGGTCGAGGATTCACTGGGGCTGCTGTGGGAAGCCGAAAGCCGGATGCTCTGTCGCGGCGTGAAGCTTGACGGCGTTGCAACGGATCACAACCTGCAAGCTCCCGCCAGCGTCAGTGAGTTGACCCGCTGGAAAGCCCCCGCCGATATCGGCCGCCGCTACGCTCGGGTGTCCGGCGACTACAACCCGATTCACTTGAGTGCCCTCACCGCCAGGTTGTTCGGCTTCCCCCAGGCGATCGCCCACGGGCTGTGGAACAAGGCACGCACACTGGCCGCCCTGAGTGAGCATTTGCCGGCGGCCAATATCGAGATAGACGTCGAGTTTAAAAAACCGGTGCGCTTGCCCAGTGAAGTCATCTTGTTGGCAAGTGCCGCCGGCTCCAGCGGTGAGTTGCAACTAAAAGGCGCCGGGGACATTGAGCATATGGTGGGGCGCTGGCGGCCGATTGCGTGATTAATTGTGTATATACACCCTAAGTTATAGCGGGCTATCGATAGCCCGCTAAGTTTATTAATACCTTGATTTTAAAGGCCTACCCACTTTTAACCCTTACCCCTATATACCCTTGGTATTAGTCGCTAAGCGGCCCAATCCTGCGTGTATATAAATCGTTAATACCAAGTTGAGCGTTGCGAGAAAAAGTACCCGGGACTGTTATAGCCATAACGGACGAATGTATCGCTGCCCCTAGAAACAGCGAACTTCGATAACAACAAAGGCTGTACCAGGTGCAAGGATCTCAATCATGAAAACTCAAGTCGTGTTGTGGAAAGCAAGTACCGCGCTGGCCCTGATTCTGGCAGTAAGCCTCGGAGGCTGCAGCAGCGGTGGTGGCGGTCATCACAGTAGCGTCGCAGCTTCGTCTCCGGATGCTGGCGGCGGAACAGGTGGTGGTACTGGCGGTGGTACCGGTGGTGGCACTGGCGGCGGTACCGGTGGTGGCACTGGCGGCGGCACAGGTGGCGGTACCGGCGGTGGCACTGGCGGCGGCACAGGTGGCGGTACCGGTGGTGGCACTGGCGGCGGCACAGGTGGTGGTACAGGTGGTGGTACAGGTGGAGGCACAGGCGGCGGTACCGGCTCGACCACACCTCTGGTCACTGGCCAGGTAGTGGGCGCCGTCGGCGGAGTCGTCGGTAATGTCGGCACCGCAGTAGGTGACCTGGGTACAACCCTGACCACCATCCCGATTGTAGGCACGACCGCTGGCGGGCTGGTCACCGCGACGGGCACCGCCGTCAACAGCATCGGCAGCGGCGTGACCAATGGGCTGGGAACACTGGGCACCAATAGCAATGCCCTGGGCACCACCGTTGCCGGTGTGGCCGATGGCGTTGCCGACCTGGGCACCGGCGTGTCCAACACCGGCAAAACCCTGGGCACCACACTGGGCGGCATTCCTGTCGTCGGCGGTTTAACCGGCGGTGTGGGCGGTGCGGCAGGTGGCCTGGTCGATAAGGTCGGCCAAACCGTGACCATGCTCGGCGACACCTTGAGCACGGCCAGCACCACCGGACCACTGGGCAACGTGACCAATACCGTCGGCAAAAGCGTGCTGGTCCCTGTCGTCTCGCTGGTCGAAAACACCACCGGCAACCTCGGGAATAAAACCGGCCTGGGCAACCCGGTCGGTGGCGTACTGGATAAAGTCGGCTCCACTGTCACCGGCCTTGGCGGCCAGGTGGCCAGCGCCGGCGGCGCAGGCAACCCAGTCGGGACGCTCGTCGGTGGCGTGTTGACTGGCGTGGGCACCACCCTTGATAAGTCGAGCGGCTACGTTAATCCAGCCACCACAACCCCGCAATCGGGCTTGCCTGAACTCGTCGGTGGTCTGGTCGCCAACGTCGGCAACGGCCTGAATGCCGGTAACACCAACGGCACTGTCAGTGCAGCAGGCATCACCGGCGGCGCAGTGGGCAACACCGTCGCATCCCTCGGTACGCTGATTGGCGGCAATGGTGTGGCCAACACGGGCGCCACGGCGCCGGTCGCAGGCCTGGCAACGAATGTCGGCGCAGCTCTGAACCCTGTAACGTCAGGCGTTGCCGGTCTGACTCAAAACATCGGCACCAGCACCGGTATCGGCGCCCCTGTCAACGGTCTGGTCACCCAGGTCGGCGGCGCAGTCAGCGGCCTGGGCACCAACCTGACAGCGGCCAACGCCAATCCAGTCACCAATGCTGTGGGCGGAGCCCTGAATGCCGTCGGCAATACGGTCGGCTCGGTGGGCGGCTTGGTTACCGGTGGCACCAGCGGTAGCGGTGGCGGCTTGCTCGGTGGTTTGAATGTGGGTGCCGGCGCCTCGGCCGGCGGCACTGCAAACGCAAACACAGGCGGTGGTCTGGGAGGCTTGCTCGGCGGGCTGACCGGCAAAAAATAGAATTGCACCTGGCCATTAGACGGCCTCCCCTCCAGCGCCTACGCTTGGTTGAGACGAGAGATTCCAATGAGTCTCTCGTCTTTTTTATTGGCCAGTGAAAGGCCCTCCCGAACCGTGCCCCAGAACCCGGCGGGAATCCGCGAAACGCTGCTGCAGTTTGACCATGGAGTGTCCTATGCGCGCCTCGACACCGTTGTTTCTGCTCACCCTCATTGCCGCCAGTGTCCACGCCGAGACCCTGCCCAGTTTCCTCAACAGCAACGACACCATTCGCAACCTGCCGGTGCCCAACCTCCCCGCCGACGCCTATCGCCCGGTCACGCCCCAGACCCAGTTGCCCGAGCCGGCGGCGCCCCAGGGCCAACCGTTGTTGATGGACACCAAAGTGACCATCCGCAAGCTGCAAATCGACGGGGGAACGATCTACCCGCTCCAGGACGTGGCCAAGGTTTTCGAGCCGCTGATTGGCCATGAAACCACCCTTGCACAATTGATCGAAGCCACCCGTGGCATCACCCGCCGCTACCAGCAGGACGGCTACCTGTTGTCCTACGCCTACTTGCCCGACCAGCGCTTCGAAAACGGCCTGGTGCACGTGATCCTGGTGGAGGGCTACATCAAGGACTACAACGTGCAGGGCGACATCGGTTCAGTCTCGGCCTACGTCGACAAGCTGGCAGCCAAGCTGCTGGCCGAGCGCCCGCTGACCCGCAAGACCTTCGAACGCTACACCACGTTGATGGGCCGTATTCCGGGGGTAACGCTGCAGGCGCAAGTACCGCCGCCGGGCACCACCGATGGCGGCACGCGCATGCAGATCCAGGCCTCGCGCAAACCCTTCACCAGCAGCATGAGCATGACGGACGACAGCCGTGGCGGCCTGCAAGCCCTGATCACCGGCACCAGCAATTCCCAGACCTCCATGGGCGAGCAGTTGAGCGTCAGCGGCCTGTTCCCGCCCGGCGAGGACAAGGAGCACTACTACCGCCTGGGCTACAGCCAGTTCGTGAATGCCGAGGGTACCCAACTGGTGGTCAACGCCGAGCGCTACCGCGCCGACCCGCGCAGCAATGTGCAACTGGACGGCGGTTTTGAACTCAAGCCCCACCAGGAGATTGACCGTTACTCCGTTGGCCTCAGTCATCCGCTGATCGCCTCCCCCACCGAGTCGTTGACCCTGGGCACGCGGCTGTATGCCGTGGACCAGACCACCCGCTATCAACTGGTGGGTTTCCCCCAACGTTTCGACCTGGAAACCAACCTGCGCGCCCTGGCGTTTGAAGGTGACTGGCGCAAGTCCGACACGCGCCAACTGCGCATCCTCAGCGCCGGCCTGTACCAGGGCATCGACGGCCTGGGCGCCAAGACCCGCAGTGACTTCGAGGGGATAAAGCCCGACATCGACTTCTTCCGCCTACGCGTCTCGGGCGTACAAAGCGACAAGTTCTTCGACAACTGGCAAGGCGTGGCATCGGCGGCCTTTTACTGGAGCGACGACACCTTGCCCGACAGCGAACGCGCGACGTTCGGCGGGCAGAATTTCGGGCGCGGTTACCCGGATGACCAGGGCTCGGGCGACAAGGGTTGGGGCGTGGCGTATGAGGTCAACTACAGCTTCAACCGCAGCGGCGAGTGGGTAAAAATCCTGCAGCCCTACGTGGTACTGGACAAGGCAAAAACCTGGTTCAACGAGTTGCCGGTCAAGGGCAACAACATGTCATCGGCGGCCGTGGGCCTGCGCTTCGGCGATAACAAGTACTACAACATCGCATTGGAAGCGGCCAAGCCAATGTCAGACATTGCCCTGGACAGCTTCAATCGGCGGCCGCGGTATACGCTGAGTTTCAGCTACCAACTCTGAACCCTGCTGCAGGAGCGAGCTTGCTCGCGCCTACATCAGTCTGATTTTGGGGATGGGGAAAAGGTTGTTGAGGGTGTCGATCAGCCGCACCAGGTAGATCGGCTTGCGAAACAGGTCCAGCACCTGCAAGCGCAGCATGTCACTGACATCGTCCATCTCGGCATGGCCAGACATGACGATCACCGGCAGGTGCTGGCGTGAAGTGTGTTCGCGCAGGCGCTTGATCAAGGAGATACCGCTTTCCTCGGGCATGCGCAGGTCGGTGATCACCAGGGCGATATCGGGATGCAGGGTCAACTCCTGCAACGCGAAGGTCACCGAGGTGGCGGTAAAACAGACAAAGCCCTCATTCTCCAGCGACTCGGCCAGTTCAATGAGGGCGTCCTCTTCGTCATCCACCAAAAGGATTTGTTGCCGCGGAGACAAAGAGGAATTCATGGAGAAATGCCTGATGCGCAATAGATCATTCAGCAGACCTGCACGTGTTTGCGCGAGTACCCGCGTCAAGTATGAATGGCGGCCTGTATCGAGTTAAAGACGCCTGTTATCGCGGTCCGGATGGGGGTAATAAAGGCCGCCAGCGCCACCGCTACCATCGCCGCAACCAGTGCGTACTCGATACCCGACGCACCTTCTCTTGAGTAGAAAAAAATCTGGACTTTGATGAAACCCATGCGAATAAGATCAAGGAACATAATGACTTCTCCTTTGCGCCCATGGCGCTGGTACCGCGGCATCACAAAATGATTCCGGTGTGCCACTAGAGCATTGTCAACAAACCCCATACCAACAACTGTAAGAACTGATTAATCACAAAGTATTAGTCGGCTCGCTGGCGCCAAAAATCCAACTTTCCCAGAGGATCCGGAGATATTTTTCGCACGGTAATGGCATTTTGTCCTAGCTGAACTACCTTCAAATAGCGAAATAGTTAGATGTAGGAAGCGATCCGAATACGCAGGTATTAGTAGGAAAGAGCAGTGGATGCAGCAGGAAAAGGAGAGCCTTCATGAACAGTCGCATTAGCTTGATCCTCGCCGGACTGCTATTGGTGGGTGCGCTGATTGCAGGCTACTGGGGCCTGGTACTCAGCCGCCCTGCCCCTGTCGCACCGCCCGTGACCCCATCACCTGAAGTGGTGCAACCTGTCGCCGAAGACCAGACACGCCAACCCGTGGTGGTACTGGCCCACGATGTTGCACCCTTCGTTGCACTCACTGCCGCCGACCTGACCCTGGAAAGACTGCGCACGGTCCCCGCCGGCAGCCTGACCAGCCTCGACCAGGCCGTGGGCAAGGTGCCTTGGCGGCCGCTGTCGGCCGGTACCTGGCTGACCGAGGAGAGCTTCAACGCCGGTGGCACCCTGGCGCGGATGATCCGCCCCAACGAGCGCGCCTTGGCCGTCGCCGTGGATGAAGTGATCGGTGCCAGCGGGCAACTGGCCCCGGGGGACTACGTGGACGTCCTGCTCTTCCTGCGCCAGGAAGCCAGCAACCCGCAGCAGTCGGCACAAGTGGTGGTGCCCGCCTTGCGCCTGCTGGGCGTCGGCGATCAATTGGGGCTGACCAACGATGGCAAGCCCGGCTCTGTACCACCGACCACCCCGGACGAAAAACTCAAGGCACAGCAGAGTCGCGCCAGCGCACGTACGGTACTGCTCGCCGTGCCGGAGGAGCTGCTGAGCCGGCTGATGCTCGCGGCCCAATCCGGCGTGCTGCGCCTGGCCGTACGCAGTGCCGACGAACAACTGCTGAGCCAATACTGGGCCGGTGAAACGGAGTCCGCGATCAACCTGGAAAACGCCAAGCGCGATCTCTACCAGTTCAACCAACTGTCCTTCAGCCAGGCTCCCGCCAACAGCTACGGCCCGGCCACGGCCAATGGTGCTTCAAAACGCTCGGGGGTCGAGGTGATACGCGGCAACCAGGTGACTCAACAAACGCCCTGAAAGCGCTAAGGATGCCTTGAATGAGCAGTCGTTCCGTTTGGTTTTTTTCACGAGTATTCGGGGCTCTTTTCACCCTGAGCCTGCCCGTCGGGGCGGCACTGGCAGCGTCAGGTAATTGCGCAGGCCTGGGCCAGCTGCCGGCGGTGCTGGAGGTGGGCGAAGGCAATCAACAGGCCATTCATTCGCCGGTGCCGATTACGCGACTGGCCATCGGCGATCCGAAAGTGGCCGATGTGCAAGTCAATGGCAACCAGGCGTTCCTGCTCACCGGCATCGCCTCGGGCACCACCAGTCTGATGGTCTGGACGGCCTGCTCCAGCAGCCCGCGCCAAAGCATGGTGTTTGTTCAAGGCAAAGCCACCTCGGCCCTGACCAGCCTGGCCCTGTCGCCGTCCGATGACCCGACACTGCCCAGCCAGGTGCAAACCGACATCCGCTTTGTGGAAGTGAGCCGCACCAAGCTCAAGGAGGCCAGTACCTCGATCTTTGGCCGGGGCGGCAACTTTCTGTTTGGTGCCCCCAACAACGTCGCCAACGCGGCGGCCACGGGATTTCGCGGGCTCCCGGTGAACAACGACACCTTCAACATCGGCTTTGGCGGCGGGCGTGTCTCGGCCATGATCAACGCCCTGGAAAGCAGCGGTTTTGCCTACACCCTCGCCCGCCCGAGCCTGGTGGCGCTCAGTGGGCAAAGTGCGACCTTCCTCGCCGGTGGCGAAGTACCGATCCCGGTGCCCAGCAGCGGCAGCAACAGCATCTCCATCGAATACAAGGAGTTCGGTATTCGCCTGACCCTGACCCCGACGGTCATCGACCATGGGCGAATTTCCCTGAAGGTCGCGCCAGAGGTCAGTGAGCTGGACTACAGCAACGCGGTCACCATCCAGGGCATCTCCGTGCCGGCCCTGACCATCCGGCGCACCGACACCAGCATCTCCCTGGCCGACGGCGAAAGTTTCGTGATCAGCGGCCTGATCAGCACCAACAACAGCTCCAACGTGAGCAAATTCCCGGGGCTGGGCGACATCCCGGTCCTCGGTGCGTTCTTTCGCGACTCCAGCATCAATCGCCAGGAAAAAGAGCTGCTGATGATCGTCACTCCGCACCTGGTACAGCCGCTGGCCGCCAACGCCCAGTTGCCCTCGTTGCCTGGGGAAAAACTGCGCAATTACGACCCTAACTGGTACCGCCTGTATTTCCTCGAAAACGGCAATTTCGACCGCCGCAGTGGACTGTCCGAATGAGCGAGAGCCTGAGCCAGACGTTTTTGGCAATTACCCGCAACACCACGGATCTGGAATGGCTCCAGGGTGCACTCGCGCCTCTGGGCCAAGTGGTCAGCGCCGGCGCCGGCAGCCTCGACGAACTGCTGGCGCTGGTGGACGTGACATTCGCCAACCTGGTGTTTATCGGCCTGGACCGTGAACACGTGACCACCCAGTGCGCCCTGATCGAAGGCGCGCTGGAAGCCAAGCCGATGCTCGCCATCGTGGCCCTGGGTGACGGCATGGACAACCAGCTTGTACTGAACGCGATGCGTGCCGGTGCGCGGGATTTCGTGGCCTACGGCTCACGCTCCAGTGAAGTCGCCGGCCTGGTCCGCCGCCTGAGTAAACGCTTGCCGGCGGTTACCCCCAACGCCCATCTGGGCGGGCTGACCGTGCTCTACGGCACCCAGGGCAATGCCGACGGCGCGCTGATCGCCAGCCACCTGGCGCTGGTGGTGCAAAAAAGCGGGCAGCAAACGTTGTTGCTCGACCTCGGCCTGCCGCTCGCGGACAGCCTGGCGCTGCTGGGGCTGGAAAGCTCTTTTCATTTCGGCGATGCCCTGCGCCACTTGCGACGCCTGGACTCAACACTGATCAACAGCGCGTTCACCTCGGCCGAAGCCGGCCTGCGCATCCTCGCCTACCACAACAATGACGAGCCCCTGGAGCGTACCAGTGCGGCCGAGCTGTACATGTTGCTCAGCGCCCTGCGCCAGCACTTCCAGCACATTGTGGTGAACCTGACCGGGCAACCCGACAGTGAAGCCTTGCGCACCTTTGTCAGCCATTGCGACAAGCTGCTGTGGTGCACCGACCAAAGCGTGCCGGACTGCCGCCGTAACCTGGCGGTGCTCAACCTGTGGCGCGAAAAAGGCATGAAACTGGAGCACGCCCGCCTGCTGGTAGACCGCTACCTGAAAGGTGCCGCCCCGGACTCGGAAGCGCTGGGCAAAAGCTTCGGGCTGGAAGTGATCGCCGTATTGCCCTGGAGCCCGGAGGTGCGCCTGAGTGCGAAAAACCAGGCCCAGACCCTGTTCTCCCTGGCGCCTCGGGAAAGCCTGACGCAAGCGTTGCGCGCCTTGGGCGAGCGCCTGGCAAAACGCTCCGAAGGCCTGGAAAAACCTTCCACCAACTGGCTTAACCGCCTGCTGAGGACCAAATGAGCGGCGAGAAGCTGTTTGGTGTTGCCCCGCGCGGCAGCGTCGGCAACACCGATCACGACGGCCTGAAACTGGTGCTGCATCGCTACATCATCGATGCCATCGAGGATTCGGGGAAAAACCTGCTGGAAGGCACCCGCCAATCCCTTGCCCAATTTGTGATCGACAAGGTCGCCGAATACATCACGCGCATGCACTTGGCGATTTCCCGCTATGAGATGGAGCGCCTGGCCGAAGAGATCGTCGATGAGCTGACCGGCTTCGGCCCGCTGGAAGTGCTGCTGCGCGACCCGACCGTCACCGAGATTCTGGTCAACGGCCCGCATCGGGTGTTCGTCGAGCGCGACGGCCTGCTGCAACAGAGTGATTTGCGCTTCATTGACGACCACCATGTGGAGCGGGTCATGCAGCGCATCCTCGCGCCCCTCGGACGGCGGCTGGATGAGTCCTCGCCAATGGTCGATGCGCGTCTGCCCGATGGCAGCCGGGTCAATGCGATCATCCCGCCGATTGCCCTCGACGGGCCCTGCCTGTCGATTCGGAAGTTTCGCAAGGACATGCTCAAAAGCAGCGACCTGGTGGCGATGCAAACCATCGACCAGGCGATTTTCGAGTTCTTCCAGGACGCCGTCGGCAAACGCTGCAACATCCTGATCAGCGGCGGTACCGGCACCGGTAAAACCACGCTGCTGAACATTCTCAGCCAGTTGATCAACCCTCGCGAACGCCTGGTCACCATTGAAGACGTGGCCGAGTTGCAACTGGGCCATCCTCACGTCGTGCGCCTGGAAACCCGACCGCCCAATGCCGAGGGGCATGGCGAGGTGAAAGCCAGTGACTTGATCCGCAACGCCCTGCGGATGCGGCCCGACCGGATCATCCTCGGCGAGATTCGGGGCGTGGAAGTCATCGATGTGTTGACCGCCATGAACACCGGCCACGACGGTTCGATGAGTACCGTGCACGCCAACAACGCCCAGGACGCCCTCCTGCGCCTGGAAACCCTGGTGGGCCTGACCGGCCGGGTCGTGGCGGAAAAAACCCTGCGGCAAATGATCTGTGCGGCGCTGGATGTAGTGATCCAGCTGACGCGCCTGCCCGATGGCCGACGCTGCGTCAGCGAGGTGGTGGAAGTGGTGGGCATACGCGAGGACGTGTACGTCACCAACACCCTGTTCCGCCACGACAAGCGCACCGGCTTCGGCTTCCTGCGGGAAGCCGTCAATCCTGCGGGCGACAAGTTGCGCCACGAAGGCCACCTGCCGGTGTAGGAGGCAACCCGATGATCGGTCCAATGCTGCTCGCCCTGCTTGCCCTGGCCCTTCTGGTGCTCGGCGTGGGCCTGATGCGCAACGGTTTGCGCAAGGCCCAGACCGACCGGGTGTTGAAACGCCTGGCCGAAGGGCAGCCCCAGTCCATGAAAGACAACGCGGTAGCCACCAGCCTGGAACGCACCTTTATCCGTGCAGGCCTTGGCAGGCCGACCGAACGCTTGGGCCTGTGGCTGACCCTGTGGGCCGTTGGCGCCCTGCTGGGAGGGCTCTTGGGCCAGTGGATAGGCCTGTTCGTGATGGTGGTGGTACCGCCCTTGGCGTTGCGCCTGTACATCGCCGTACGCTACCGCCGCCGGCTGCGCCGAATGATCGAGCAATTGCCGCAGTTGCTCGACCACGCCGTACGCAGCCTCAAATCCGGACGCACCCTGGCAGACGCGATCCTGAGCGGCATCGATGCCAGCGACGACCCGCTGAAAAAATCCATGGGCCGTATCAAGCGCAATGTGCAACTGGGTGTCAGCCTGCCCGACGCGGCTCAAGACTATGCCGAGTTTTATGAACAGGATGAACTGCGCCTGTTTGCCCTGGGCCTCAAGGTCAACCACCGCTACGGAGGCAACGCCAGTGAGCTGCTGGAAAACCTGATCAAGATGATTCGCGAGCGCGACCAGGGCGCCCGGCAATTACGCGCCATGACGGGTGAAACCCGGGTGACCGCACTGGTACTCGCGGTGCTGCCGGTGAGTGTCGCGGGCTACTTCCTGATCGTTAATCCGACGTACCTGATGGCCATGTGGGATGACCAAAGTGGCCAGCGCCTGATGCTCGCTGCGTTCGCCTTGCAAATCACCGGCTGCGTGGTGCTATGGCGCATGTTGCGGAGCATATGAGATGGCGATAGTGATCAGCGCCGTATTGTTTCTTGCCGCGTTATCGCTGCTGCTGGCCAATATCCTGAGCAGTCGTCGGCAACAACGCCTGGTCACCCAACGGCTGCAAGGCGAGCCGGGCCGCAACGACAAGATGAGTGAGTGGTTGCACCAGTTAGGCAGTACTCGGATCGGCCAACGCACCGTCAGCCTCGACAACGAAACCCAAACCCTGCTCAACCGCATGGGCTGGAGAAAGGCCAGCCAGCGTTCGATGTTTGCCGCTTGCCAGATCGGCGCGCCGATACTCCTGTTTGGCCTGACCGCGCTGGCACTGAATGTGTTTTTCCCCGACACCGAGCATGGTGCTGTGATCGCCCTGCTGGGCCTGATCATCGGTTACCTGCTGCCCAAGCGAGTCCTGGTTTCCCTCGCCAAAAAGCGCCAGGCACGAATCGGCCGGGAAGTGACGACCTTCATTCCCCTGGTGCGCATCCTGTTTGAGTCCGGCATGGCCGTAGAGCAGGCGCTTCGGGTCATGGCCTACGACGCACAGAAACTGTTGCCGGTGCTGACCGCCGAACTGCGCCTGGTGCTGGCGCGCGTGGATTCCGGGCTGGAATTGGGTGAAGAATTGAACAAGGCCAGCCAGGTGCTGGCCGTCGACGAACTCACCGACACCTGCCTGATCCTCCAGCAGCTACTGCATCAGGGCGGTGGTGCGATGAAGTCGCTGCAATCGCTCAAGCAACTGCTGGATGACCGGCGCCTGACCCGCTTGCAGGAATACATTTCCAAGATGTCCGCCAAGATGTCCGTGGTGATGATGCTGTTCCTGTTTCCCGCATTACTGATCGTATTGGCCGGCCCTGGCTTTATCGCCATCGCCAAAGCCTTCACGCCTTGAGAGGACATGCAATGAAGACCGTGATGATCGCCTGCAGCCTGTTGTTACTCGGTGGTTGTGCCAGTAACGGACAACTGCCATGGGCGGGTTTCAGCGCTCAGGGCAGTTGTGCCAAGCCCAATTCCAATCAGGAGTTGTCGTTGAACCTGGCCGACGACATGGCCAACGAGGGCAAGCTGCACGCCAGCCTGGCCAACCTGCAAAACCTGCCGGACAACCTGCCCCAGGTACGCCAGCGTCAGGCCAAGGTGTACCGCCTGCTGGGGCGCAGCGAAGCCGAACCCTTGTACCGCAGCCTGCTCGGCACCTGCCTGGCCGCCGAAGGCGAGCACGGCCTGGGCCAATTGGCCGCCGCCCGGGGTGACAACGGCCAAGCCATGGCGCACTTGCAGCGCGCGGCCAGGATGTCGCCCACCGACGAGAAAATCCGCAACGACCTGGGCGTCGTGTACCTCAATCAACGGCGCGTGGAAGACGCGCGCTTTGAATTCCTCACCGCCATGGAGCTCAAGCAAAGTGATCAACTGGCGGCGGTCAATCTGGTCACGCTGATGATCTATCAGGACAACTGGGAGCAAGCCGCACAAGTGGCCAGCCGCATGGGCCTGAGCCCTGAACAAGTGACGCAGGCCCAAGCCCGGGCGCAGCAACTGAAAGCCCCCGTATCCATGGCGACCGCGCCAAAAGATCAGGTCGCCGCCGCCAGCGACGCGGCGCAGGCGCCGGTCAAATAGGTCCAAGAAGGGAGTACACACGATGAAACTCACACTGCTCGCCACGCTATTGCTAGCCGGCCTGCCAATGACGGCTCTGGCGATTGAACCCGGACCTTCTTCGCCACAACAAAAACAGACCGAGGGCTGGCTGCAGTTGCAAGTCAGCGGCGAGCGGGCATCCGCCAACCGACAGAAGGCCTCGCCCGCTGAACGCGACCAGGCCATGCAACGTTGGCTGGACAGTTACAAACACACTATTCCCGAGTACTACGACCAGAAACAGGGGGGTTCCACCCCCGGTGGCGGCAGCAGTAACTAGTGGGCAGTGACGCGCTGGCGTGCCGCCGAGTTACTCGGCGATAACGCCAGCGCCAGCTGGGTGCGGTTGTGCATATGGGTCAGGCGCAGCACCTGGGACACGTAGAGTTTCACCGTGTTTTCGGTGATACCCAGCTCACAGGCGATTTGATAGTTGGTCTGGCCCTTGCCTACCAGCCTGGCGACATCCAGCTGGCGTGGAGACAGCTGATTGAAGATCGCCGGTATTTCAACGCGGTCAGCGTCGCTGACGTCGCCGTCGGCTTCTGTCGACAAGTTGGATTGCGAGCTGCTGCGCACCTTGTCGAGGTCATGATAAAGATCGTCGATGGACGCCGAGAGAAACTGCAGCTTCTGGTTCAGATGCCCCAGGTCGAGGTTTTTCTGCCGGTCTTGCAACGCCACGACCTGGCGCTGTAACCCTTCGAGCAGCTCGCCGAGGTTGATCGGCTTCTGGTAGTAATCGGCAATCCCGGCGCGCAGGGCCTTGATCACATCCTGCTTGTCTGCGCGCCCGGTCAACATGATGGCCTCAAACACCCGCTGCTTGCCGGCCAAGCGTTGCAGGGCCTGGACCAGCTCGATCCCGTCCATCTCCGGCATATGCAGATCGCACAGCACCAGACCGATCTCGGCATCGTCGCGAAAGCGCTCGATGGCCTGCTGGCTGGAGTGGCAAGGGACGCAGCGGTAACCGCTGCTTTCAAGAAATTCGCAAAGCTCTTCCACGATCAGGGGCTGATCATCGACAACGAGCACTTTCACTTCAGAGGTAAGCTTGTTCACGCGCTACTCCATGCCTGGGCAAGCCAAAGACCGACCGATCCATTCCGACCACTTTCCTATACAACCTACCCATAAACGTAGACGTACTTTCCTACTATGTACATAGCGATAGCCTACGTGGCGACTAATGGGATCCAAAGCCAGGCCAGGCAAAAACCCATCAGTAAAAACGGCACGAACGGCTGCTTGGTCGGGCGTGCCGGATCAAGGTATTGCAAAGTATTCCTAAGCCGTTGATTCATCAGCGGCCACAGCCTGGGGGCCAGCAGCAGCCACGCCGCGCTGGCAAGGCCGGCACCGATAAACGTGCCCAGTACGTAGAAGGAGTTGGTCGCCAGCCCCAATGCCGCGATCAATTTCACGTCACCGGCGCCAAGACGGCCCAGCGCGTAACCGGGCACAGTGAACAGCAGGGCCAGGACAAACGCCACGCCACCCTCGGCAGCGGGTGCGCCGAGCCAGGTGGTGCCAGTCCAAAGGAGGTAAACCAGCGCCAGCAGGCCCGCGCCGAGGGTCAAGCGGTTGGAGATCTCACGTCGACGGATATCTTGCACAGCGCACAGCGCCAGCCAAACAAGTAGGACGAGGCTTTGAATCACGTAAAAAAAATCCCTTTTTGCTGAATGATTCTATGCTGATATCAGGTAGTTGTAGTCAGGGTAGACGAGTCATGAAAAAAGGCCTCCCTAGAAAGCAAAAAGGTGCCGCCGCGCTGGAGTTCGCGATGGTCTTCATGATTTTTTTTGCCGTATTTTATGGCTTGGTCAGCTATAGCCTGCCGTTGCTGCTGATGCAGTCCTTTACCCAGGCCGCCGCCGAAGGCGTAAGGCGTAGCGTCGCGCTGGACCCGGCCACGGCAAACTACCCAACGGCCCTGCCCAACCAGGCCATCGCGGCGGCGCAGGCGCAACTGTCGTGGCTCCCTCCCCAGTTCAAATTCCTTCCCACGTACGTCACGGCAACCTACACCCCGGCGGGCCTGTTGACGGTGAACATCAACTACCCGACGTCCAGCCTCCAAAGTGTGTTGCCGTTCCTGGTGCTTCCAGGCTTTGGGACCGTACCCGCACTGCCTCCCACGCTTTCCGCCCAATCGAGCATGCAGTTTTGACCTCAGGGGACAAACTGTTCGGCCGCCTGCTCGGACGCAGCAATCACCTGGCCACCGACGCGCCGACAGCGATGCCAGGCAGCGCCGCGTTGCTGTTCTACCTGGATGCTCAGGGCCGGGTGGTGGACGTCCACGGCTCGTTGCGCCACCGGCTGGAACAGCCCGCCGCGCAACCGCCACAACCAACACCGCTGCTCGACTACCTCACGCCGATGAGCAGCCTGGCGATCGAAGGCGCGCCCGGCGACTGGCAAGGGCAAAGCCTGGACCTGGACTTCAAGGGGCTTGCCGGGCAAACCCTACATACCCGCGGCTGGGTTCAGCCCGACGGCAAAGGTTGGCTGCTGCAACTGCTGGACATTGGCGACCTGATTGCCCACCGCCAACTCACTCAGGTGCGCGAACACCAGCAGCGCGTGAGCGATCAGATCAGCGAGCAACTGCGGGTATGCAGCCTGACGCGCCTGCCCGAGGTACTGCACGACACACTCCAGAGCCTTTCCCAGCACTGGCGTATCCCCTGCGTCGCCATCGCCTTGCTGGATGAGCAGGGCCAGGAATGGCGCATCCAGGGCTGCTACACCGCCCACGACGCTCCGGCGCTCTGGAGCAACGGCCAGGCCTTGGGCTCCAGTCTCGACAGCCTGGGCGGTACGGCGCCGATGAGCCTGGAGGTGCACCGTGGCCACAGCGACCACCCGCGCCTGCAAGGCCTGTTTGGCAATGCCGATGGTTTTCTGGTGCCTTACAGGGACGGCAACGGCGTAGGCGCATGGCTGCTGTGCGGTTTCTATAGCCGCCAGGAACACACCAGCGACCGCGACTGGTTGCAACTGACCGCCGCCCTCGCCATGCCGTTGCTCAGCCGCCTGCGCGAACAGCGCCATCAGCAGCAGCTGGATCGCGTCGACGCGCTGCAGGGCCTGCTCGGTACCGGCTGGTGGGAGCTGCCTCCCCACAGTGAGGACATTGAACTCGCCCCGCAGTTGCTGCACACCCTCAGCCAGGGTGAGACCACCACACGGCTGTCGTTGCCGATGTGGCTCAACCTGATTCACCCCGCGGATCGCGAAGAACTCGCCAGCCGCCTGCAAGACCTCAAGCACCTGGGCAAGCCACTCTCCACCAGCGTTCGCCTGCAACGCAGCGACCCGGCGCAAAACCCCATCTGGTACCGCGTGCAAGGGCAAGCGCTGGGGGCGGGCGAGCAGCGTCGGCTGGTGGGTTTCATGCTCGACATCAGCGACATCAAAAACCAGCAACAACAGGCCGCCGCCGCCCACGCCCGCCTGGATAACCTGATCGCCAGTTCCCCGGCCGTGATCTACGTGCAGCGCTACGTCGAGGGCACGCTGCAACCGGTGTTCTTCAGTGACAGCCTGCTGCCGCTGCTGGGCCGCAGCCTGGCCGACTTCACCCCGGCGGCGCTGAACGAATGGATCCACCCCGAAGACCGCGACCTCTACTTCGACCGTACCCGCCAACTGCTGCGCGAAGGCCACGTGAGCTGCCGCTACCGGGTGCGCGACAAACAGGGCGATTACCACTGGCTGCTGGATGAAGCCCGGCTGCTGCGCGACGACCTGGGGTTGCCCGTGGAGGCCGTGGGCCTGTGGCTGGATGTCACCGAGGCAACCCTGGCAGCGCAACGGGTCAAGGAGAGCGAGGAGCGCTACCGGATCCTGGTGGAAGACTCCCCCGCCATGATCTGCCGCTACCGCCCGGACCTGACCCTGACCTTCGGCAATACCCCCCTGGCCAATTACATGGAGTGCCTGCCCGAGCAACTGCCAGGGATGAACCTCAGCCAGTGGCTGTCCGAAGAACAGCGCGAGGCCTTTGTGCAGCGCATCCGGCAGTTGACCCCGGAGTTCCCCGTGAGCACCGCCGAAATCAGCCTGCAACTGCCGGGGCGTACACACGCCTGGTGGGTATGGTCGGACCGCGGCGTATTCGACGAAGAGGGCCAGTTGCAGGAAGTGCAGGCCGTGGGCCGGGACAACACCGAAGTGCGCCGGTCCCAACAGCAACTTACCCAAAGCGCGAAAATGGCCACCCTCGGCGAAATGGCTACCGGCCTGGCCCACGAGATCAACCAGCCGCTGAACGTGATGCGCATGGCCATCGTCAACGTGCTCAAGCGCTTGAGCAACGGCGACGCCCAGATCGACTACCTGACGGAAAAACTCCAGCGCATCGACGCCCAGGTTCAGCGGGCGGCCCGGGTGGTGGACCATATGCGCGTGTTCGGCCGCCGCTCGGAAGTCGAACAGCAACCCTTCAACCCGGCGCAGGCGGTGGAAGGCACACTGTCGTTGCTCAGTGAAGGCATGCGCGGCAAAGGCGTAGACCTGCGTGTGACGCAGTCGGACGTTGCGGTGCAGGTCAAGGGCTATGTCGACCAATTGGAGCAGGTGTTGATCAACCTGATAGTCAACGCCCGCGACGCCCTGCTGAGCAAGCGCGAGTCTGACCGCGACCTGCAACCGTGGATCTCGGTGCAGATCGAGCACGACAGCCGTCACGTGCGTATCTGGGTAGAGGACAACGGCGGCGGAATTGACCCACGGCTGCTGGAGCGGATTTTCGAGCCGTTCTTCACCACCAAGCCAATTGGCGTGGGCACCGGCCTGGGGTTGTCGGTGAGCTATGGCATTGTCGAAAACATGGGCGGCCGGTTGAGCGTCGCCAACAGTGAGTATGGGGCGAAGTTTTGTGTGGAGCTGCCGGTAGTGAACGAGGTTAAATCACGAGGTAAGCACCGCCCGAGTGGCAACTGAGGTTGGCACCCACTCCGACCTGGTTCAGGTCGATACCCAGCCCCAACAGCAGGGTATTCACCAACGAATTGATCAACGGTATCAGCGTCGCATTTAACACGTTGAGCAGCGCCGTGGTTACACCGCTCAAAACTGATCCAAGCCCCCCAATCAGGTTGCCCAGCAGGTTCGAGTTGCCCGGGGTTGGGCCATACATGTTCAGGTTAAGCCCAGCGACCACCCCATTCACCGGGTCGGTCAAGCCGCTGACGATATTGGGGGTGCTGTAGCTGTAGTAATACGGTGGCTGCGAAACCTCCGGCAAATTCGGCGACTGGTAGGTGTGGGGAATGTTATAGGTACCGCCGGCCTGAATATTGGCCGACAACCCCAACCCTCCGCCCACACCCATCACGACCGGATTACACAACACAATTAAGGTGCAGGTCTTCGTACCGATATCGACGATCTTCAGCGGCGTCACCACCACCGTGGGCGGCGTCGGGCCGCTGCCAAAAACGCTGCTGCTGGCAATCTGTCCCATCCTCAAATTGACCAAGGACGTGTTGGTGGCCGTGGTCAGGGTTTTAGTGGTCGGGCTGGCGCAGCTGTAACCCGTGACCCAACTGGCAGCACTCGCCGCATCCAGCTCGATATCAATGCCCACCGGCGGCGGCAGTACCTGCAACACCGGCGAAGTACACGAGATCGCGCAGGTCAATGAATTGATCACCCCGACCAGGTTCAGGCTGAGCAGCGCATCCAGGGTGCCGAGCAACGGGCTCGCCAACCCGGTCACCGCATTAGTCAGCGTGGAGACCGTATTGAGTATCGGCAGGTTAACCGACAGCTTCGTGCGTAACTGAGCCGTTTGTACGTAAATCCGGTTTGGGCCGGTCTGGGGGTTCTGCCCGGCAGCCGTGGCAAGCGCCGGATTACCGATGGCCGACAGTTGTGGCGGCTGCAACACCTGCACACTGGCGGTGATTTGCGCCACGCCCGGCAGGTTGATGGGGAAGCTGGCCACCAAGCCGTTCTGCGTGTTGGCCAGTTGCACGAACCCCTGGATCAGGTCGAATACCCGCATGTTGACCGCCAGGGCGGCAACACTGGTTCCACTCTGGACCGACAGCGCATTACCCAAGACCACTTGGGTCGCACCCGCCGCGACTTTCAAGGCCTGCAGGCTGGCGATGGTCGCGGTGGCAGATAACGTATGCGTGGGGTCCAGCACATTGATTGCCGATTGAATCAATTGGCCAACCGCGATGGTGTTACCCAAGACTTGCGTGTACCCGACGGCCGTCAGCCCAAGGTCGAGCTTTAGTTGGTCCAGGTAACTCAGCAAAGAAATATTGCTGTTGATCAGACCATTCCAACCGGCCACCGAGAGGTTCACGGCACCGCCCAACAAACCGCCGGTCAGCGCGTTAAGCAGGGGCGCGTTGTTCGTATCCACGACCAAGGCCGTGCTGCGAATGGTCAATGACGCCAGGGGCGGCCCCAATGCGGCGACCGCCACTGCACTCACCGTCGTCTGCGCGGTCACGGCGGTACCGTTGACCATATTCCATATGCCGCCGGCAACGCTGGTAGCCACGGTCTCGGAGGCCACCACCTGGATCGCATCGTTTTTTGTGGCGTTGGCGCTGAAGACCCGTTGATTGCTGGCATTGGTCACCAACGTGCCGCAGGTGACCGCCAGTGCCCGGGTGTTGGCGACTATCGTGAAACCATTACGCGTAGCATTCTGCGTGGCGTAATCGTTGGCCGTGGTACCCGTCGCGCATTGCCCGCCACGATTGGCGGACTCCAGGGCTGCAGTATCGGCGATGGACTGCAACTTGCGCTTTTCCACGTACAAACGACTGCTGTCGATCACCAGCAACAGGAACACCAAGGCCGTGCCCAAGGTCACGGCCGCTATCAAGCCAATCGCACCACGCTGCCTTGCGTACCCGGCCAGGCGGCCGGAACGAGGTCGAAGAGACATCGAGCACTCCTTTGCCGGCACACTGCCGAGCGCTTACTCTCCTGTGTTGCTTGGGAGTGTAGACAACCGCAGCGGGGGCTGCCGGCCAGTCGCCATACCTCGGCGACTGGCGGGGTGCTGATTACAGAATCAGTGCGGCGGGTAGTTGGAAAGCACCTTGGTCACCGTCGCGCGAATAGCGGCGCTGCGGTCCTGTGGCTCGGGGGAACTGGCGAGCATTTGCTCATCGCTGCCACGCCACACCAGCTTGCCGTCCTTGCCGTCGAGCAAATCGATCTGGATGGTCGCGACCTTGTAGGTGATGTTGCGGGTTTCGTTGTACATCGGCGCGCCCCAGTAACCATTCCACGGCCCGCCCCAGGCGCCGCCGTAATTGGTGGTGACTTGTTGCTGGCGGTCTTCAACGATCAGGTAAGTCTGCACATTCAGGTCAGCCTTGGTGCCCGGCGCCGCAGGGCGCAAGCCACGCTGGTCGAGTTGTTCGCCCACGGCCTGGCGGATGCGCTGTTCGGTGAGGTCACTCTTGATGCGCGGGTCATCCGGACGGTATTGCAACGCAGGCTCTTTCCAGCTCCAACTGCGGTACGCGCCAAAATCCCGGCTGGCGTCAAAATCGTGGTTGACCTGGCTGCTCTGGCAGCCGCTCAGCAACACAACAACAGCAAGTGCAGCGATACGACGAAGCATGGTTTTTCTCCAAAAGACGAACTGAGCTTGAGATGAGAATAGCTGCTAACTGGGAGGATAAGCGGTCATTGCTTTCTGCATCGCCTCACGCAACGCATCGGCGCGCTCGCCGAGGCTGCCCTGGCTTGCGGTTTCGGCGCTGGTGCTCCACACCGGCTGACGGGTGCGGGCATCGAACAGGCTGATGCGCGCCACGGCCACCGTCACCTCATAGGTGCGTACCACCGGCACCGTGTTGTACATGCCGTAACCGTTGCCGTAGCGGTTATAGCCTCCGTAGCCGTAGCCATAATCGTCCTGGACCTGGCGCAGACGTTTTTCCAGGCGCACATCGGCGCTCACCAACAGGTCGGGGGCGCGGTTGTCATGCAAGGGGCGCAGGCCGCGCTGGTCGAGGGCGCCGCTGACGGCCTCGGCAATCTGCGCCGAATCGGCCCAGGCCGAGCCCGCCGGCAGTTGATTGTTGAGCCAGGCCCAACTGCGGTAGGCGCCATAGTCGCGCACCGGCGCCGGGTAGGCGCTGGCATCAAAGGTGTTGGCCGCCTGGGCAGGCGCCGGCGGCATCGGGGCAGATGCCGCCACATACGGGTTGGGGCTTTGGCAACCCGCCAGGCCCAGGCCCAGCAGGATCAGTCCAAGACAGCGCTTCATTTCGACCTCCGCAGACTGGGCCGCTTAAACCGGACGGCAGATCCAGTGCAAATAACGCCCAAGTCCGGCAAAGCTTGGGTGACGACGGTGTGCGAGCTCCATCTCCAACAAATCCTGCAATTCGGCGCGGGCCTGGAATTCCACCGGCATATAGTCGTGGAACACCCGCACGCCACTCTGGGTTTCGACCTGCCACAGGCCCTCGAGTTGCGTCGCCAACTCCCGTGGGTCCAGGGGTTGTTGCGGCGTGAGGCTCTGTTTTTCGCCGGCCATGTCGTTCTTGCGCATTTTGCGGAAGTGGCCTTTGAGCAGGTTGCGGTAAATCAACGCGTCCCGGTTGTAAAAGGCCAGGGACAGCCAGCCGCCGGGCGCGGTCAACTGGTGCAGCACCGGCAGGATTGCGTGGGGTTCGGCCAGCCATTCCAGTACGGCGTGGCACAGCACCAGGTCGTAGGGCTGGGTGAGTTGGCCGAGCAAGTCCTGCCAGGGCGCTTGAATGAAGGTCGCCGTCTGCCCGGCTTCGGCGAAACGCTGGCGGGCACCTTCGAGCATCGGCTCGGCGGGTTCGGCCAGGGTCACGTCATGGCCGCGCTCGGCCAGCCACAGCGACATATGGCCCAGCCCCGCGCCGATATCCAGCACCCGCAGCGGGCGGTCCGGCAGCGCCTCAATCAGGTCGGCTTGCAGCACCGCCAGGCGAATCGCGCCCTTGGCACCGCCGTAGATCTTCTCGGCGAAACGGGTGGCCAACTGGTCGAAATGACGGTCACTCATTTGGCAAACCGCCGTTCGCTGTCAGCCAGCTTGGCGCGAACCACTTGATCCATGTCCAACCCCAACTCGCTGCACAACAGCAGCAGATACAGCACGATGTCACCGACTTCCTGGCCTGCGTGGGCAAGTTTATCGGCGGGCAACTGCCGCGACTGGTCTTCGCTCAGCCACTGGAAAATCTCCACCAGCTCGGCCATTTCAACGCTGGCGGCCATCGCCAGGTTCTTGGGGCTGTGGAACTGCTTCCAGTCGTTGGTATCGCGGATGCGGTGCAGGCGTTCGGTGAGGTGTTCGAGGTTCATGGGGGGCTCCTGAAGGTGTATAGCTTCGGGCGCAAGCCGCGCGAAGGCAAGTGAATCCCTGCGGCCCGTAAACCTCTATGCTAGAAGGGAACTAGCTTGGGCCAATAACGACCAAAGGCTCAGGTTCGGCAGCTACGCCCACCGTCTTATCAGGACACACACATGCAAACAGACTTTTTCGGATGGCTGGGCCTCAAAATCGGCCAGATCATCCACTTTATCGTCGAGTTGTTCAGCGGGCTGTTCAACACCCTGTCCCACGCGGGCGGCGACTTTGTCGACGGGCTGGCCAGATCCTTAGGGATGGACACCTCGATCATCAGCATCCTCATGCTGATTATCGGGTTGATGCTGCTGTACTCGGCGGTGCGCGCGTTTATGCGGGCGTCGATCATCATGGGGATTATCTGGTTGATGCTCGGGCTCTGGGTGCTCAGTTGGGTGGTGCATTAATAAAGGGCCAGCAGGGTAAATCCCTTTAATTTGAGGGACGTTTCCGAGACAATCTTTCGGCCTTGTGCCTGCTGGGATGGGTGGCTAGTCTTCGCCCCTTCACTGCATATCAGTGATCGGGTTTAGTCGCCCGGAATTAGTGAGCGCAAGTTGTCGCCATGCTTCATGGCGGCTGTGCGCAGGGCACCTTCGGGTGCGCCGGGTTCCACTAGCCGGTCGACTAACCTGCGTACAGCCGCCACCCTCGTTTAGTCGCGCGGGTGTCAGCTCCTTACCTTCTAGTGGAGTTACACCATGCATAAGCTTGTCCCAGATCCACCCAGCGACCTCCTCAAAGACCGCGCCGCCTTTAACCGCGCCCTCGAACACTACCTGCCATCGCAGGGCTTCCACACGATCAACGAAGACCTGAGCTTCGAAGATTCCCTGCTCTACACCGCCAGCCTGCTGAGCAGCGCCTCGGCCACTGCGCTCGATTGCGGCGAGCTGCTGGAAAGCCCGCAGCGAGCGAAGATCCTGGCCGTGTGGCACTTGCTGGAAATTGCCAAGACTACGGTCGACCGCTCGATCGAATGCCTGCATCCGCGTAAGACTTAAGCCTTCATTGCCTGGCCGTCAGCTATCGCAGGCAAGCCAGCTCCCACAGGGGAATGCATTCCAAGTGTGGGAGCCGGGCTTGCCCGCGATAGCGATCGCCCAGGCAACAGATATGCGTACAGCCAGTTACACTACCGCTCCCCAAAGGAGCCCGCATGACTTCCCTGCTGACCGACTGGCGCGACCGCCCCACCCATCGCCGCGTGTGGGCCCTCGCCGCGCCGATGATCCTGTCGAACATCTCCGTGCCGCTGGTGGCGCTGGTGGACAGCATGGTCATCGGCCACCTGCCCCACGCCCATCAACTCGGCGCCGTGGCCGTGGGGGCCAGCCTGTACACCTTCCTGGCCTGGGCCATGGGTTTCCTGCGCATGGGTTCCACCGGCTTTGCCGCCCAGGCCGCCGGGCGCGGTGATGGTGCGGCGCTGAGGCAGATTCTGTTGCAGGGGCTGCTGCTGGCGCTGGGCCTGGCGATGTTGCTCGGCAGCATCGGCATTCCGTTAAGCGGCCTGGTGCTGGACTGGATGCAGCCCTCGCCCGAGCTGAACCAACTGACCCGGGAATTCTTCCACACCCGCCTCTTCGGCCTGCCCGCGGCCCTGGCCAGCTACGCCCTGGTCGGCTGGTTCCTCGGTTCCCAGAACGCCCGCGCGCCGCTGGCGATTCTGCTCACCACCAACCTCGTCAATATCGCCCTCAACCTGTGGTTCGTCCTGGGTCTGGATTGGGGCGTGGTCGGCTCGGCACGCGCCTCAGTGATCGCCGAATGGACCGGCGCCCTCCTCGGCCTGGCCCTGACCCAAAAAGCCCTGCGCGCCTACCCCGGCCATATCGCCTGGGCCGCACTCAAGCTGTGGCAAAGCTGGCGCCCGCTGCTGGCGGTAAACCGCGATATCTTCATCCGCAGCCTGGCCCTGCAATCGGTGTTTTTCATGATCACCGTGCAAGGCGCCCGCTTGGGCGATGCGACGGTGGCGGCAAACGCCCTGCTGCTTAACGGATTACTGCTGACGGCTCACGCCCTGGACGGACTGGCCCATGCCGTGGAAGCCTTGTGCGGCCACGCCATCGGCGCCCACGACCGCCAGGCTTTGCGCCGTTCGCTGGTGGTGGCCTGCGGTTGGTCGCTGCTGGCCAGCATCGGCTTCGCGATCCTGTTCGCAGTGTTCGGCCACCTGTTTATCGCCATGCAAACCGACATCCCGAGCGTGCGCGAAACCGCCGACATCTACCTGCCCTACCTCGCCGTGTTGCCGCTGATTGCAGTGTGGAGCTACCTGCTGGATGGCCTGTTCATCGGCGCCACCCGCGCCCGGGAAATGCGCAACGGCATGCTGCTCACCGTAGTGATTGTGCTGCCCTTCGCCTGGGCCTTGCAGGGCCTCGGTAACCACGGGCTGTGGATAACCTTCCTGCTGTTCATGGCCTTGCGCAGCCTCACGCTATGGGCAATTGCCTGGCGCCTGAACAAACAGGACCGCTGGCTTACTGGCCCGGCGTGAACTTGATAAACGCGGTCACCCGGTCCAGCACCGGCGCCAGCCAGCGCAGCGGCCGGGCCATGGACGCCACCAGCGTCGCGTGGCTGGTCCTGGTGAAGTAGAACGCCTCCACCGACACACCCGCCGCCCGCAACTTGTTCGCCAGGCCGCCGGTGTTGCGCTTGGGGTTGACCAGGTTGTCGTCCACCGACGCAATCAGCAGGCTTGGCGGTGCGCTTGCGCTGACGTGGTTGATGGGCTGGGAGTCGGGTGGCGAATCCGGGTAGAAGAACACCGGGCGCACATCGCGGTTTTCAATCGGCAGGAAGTCATACGGCCCGGCGAGGCCGATCCAGCCCTTGAAGACTGACGGCGACAATCCAACCCCGGCCAACCATTGTGGGTCCAGCGCCAGCATCGCAGCGTTGTAGGCACCGGAGCTGTGGCCCATCACGTACAGCTTGCCGGGATCGGCGCCGTACTCGGCAATATGCTGGTGCGTCCAGGCAACCGCTTGGGCGCCGTCCTGCAAAAACAGTGGGTAACGCACTTGCGGATAAAGCCGGTAATCGGCGATCACCACCACGATGCCACGCGAGGCCAGGGCTTCGCCGACGAAACCGTAGTCATCCCTGGAGCCGCTGTTCCAGCTGCCGCCATAGAAAAACACCACCACCGGCGCATTGGGCAAGGCAGTGACGGGACGGTAGATATCGAGTTTCTGGCGGGGGTCATCGCCGTAGGCAATGGAGGAGGTTTTGGTGAAGGTGCTGGAGGGTGTGAGTGCGTTGAGGACCTTGATGGGGGAGCAGGCTGCGAGCAGCGCGGCTATTGCCAGGGTGAACACTTGCAGAAGTTTGCTCGACATCGCCTAGCCCCTCTTTGCGTAAACCCTGGCCTTTGTGGTGAGCGGGCTTGCCCCGCGCGAGGCAAGCTCGCTCACCACAAAAAGCTGCGCCGTACCCCGTATCAGGAGGACAGGTAAGACGAACGCGTCAGCCCCAGACGCAACGCATCCAGGAACTGGGTCCGCTCCGCCGCCGTGATCTTCGCGCTGGCGCACTTGTCACGGTAGTGAGTCATCAACTCCTCCGGCGACAAGTGCACGTAGCGCAGCATGTCTTCGATGGTGTCGTGGGTCTCGATCCCGGCGCTGTACACCGAACCGTCTTCACGCTGGTAGATGTTCACCGAGTCGGTGTCACCGAACAGGTTGTGCATGTCGCCGAGGATCTCCTGGTAGGCGCCCACCAGGAAAATCCCCAGCAGGTAATCCTCACCTTCGTTCACCGCATGCACCGGCAGGCTGGTCTCGATGCTTTGCTCGTCGACGTACTGCTTGATCTTGCCGTCGGAGTCGCAGGTCAAATCCTGCAGCACCGCGCGGCGCAGCGGTTCTTCGTCGAGGCGATGCAGCGGCAGAATCGGCAGTACCTGGCCGATGGCCCAGGTGTCCGGCAGGCTCTGGAACACCGAGAAGTTGCAGATGTATTTGTCGGCCAGCTTGTCGTTGAGTTCGTCCAGCACCTGGCGGTGCGAGCGCTGGCGGGCTTTCAGCGAGTTGTGCAGGCGGCGGCACACGGCGAAGTAGCATTGCTCGGCCAGGGCTTTTTCCGCCAGGGTCATTTTGCCGTCAGCGTACTGGGTGGCCACGTCGCTCATGTAGTGGGTGGCGCGCCAGTAGGTTTCGGTGACCATTTCAATGTCGGTCGGGCCCAGCAGGTCCACCAGCCACTGCACGGTTTCCGGCAGGCTTTCCTTGTTCTCGATCAGCGGCACGTCGTCGTTGTGCTTCTCGACGTCGGTCACCTGCACCACCAGCATGGCGTGGTGGGCGGTCAGGGAGCGGCCGCTCTCGGAGAAGATGTTCGGGTGCGGCAGGCTCTGCGCGTCGCAGAATTCCTTGAGCATGCCCACGACCACGCCGGCGTAGTCGTCCATGTCGTAGTTGATCGAGCTGGCGTTACGCGAGTGGGTACCGTCGTAGTCCACGCCCAGGCCGCCGCCCACGTCGATGTGGTCCACCGGCAGGCCGAGGTTGCGCAGTTCGCCGTAGTAACGAATGGCTTCCTTGAACCCGTGCTGGTAGTCGGCCAGGTTGGCGATCTGCGAGCCCATGTGGAAGTGCAGCAGGCGAATGCCCTGGTCCAGGCCCGCCGCGCGGAAACGCTCGACCACGGACAGCAGTTGCGCCGCCGACAGACCGAATTTGGATTTCTCGCCGCCGGTGTCTGCCCACTTGCTCGACGCCAAAGACGACAGGCGCACCCGCAGGCCCACCTGAGGCTTGACCTTGAGGTTGGCGGCTTCTTCGATTACCAGGCCGACTTCGGATTCTTTCTCGATCACGATGAAGACGTTGTGGCCCAGCTTCTGGCCCATCAGCGCGAGGCGGATGAACTCACGGTCTTTGTAACCGTTGCAGACGATGGTGCCGCCTTTCGGCGCCAGGGCCAGCACGGCCAGCAGCTCCGGCTTGGAGCCGGCTTCCAGGCCGATGGACACATCCTGGGTGGCGATGATGTTCTCGATCACCGCTTCCTGCTGGTTCACCTTGATCGGGTACAGCGCGGTGTATTTGCTCTGGTATTCCAGGCGCTCGATATTCGCGTCGAAGGCGCCGGTCAACTGGCGTACGCGGTCTTGCAGGATGTCGGGGAAGCGCACCAGCAACGGCAAGGACAGGCCGCTTTTGCGCAACTCGTCTACTTGCTCGTACAGGTCGACGGGCGTGCTGTTCGGGCCGTTCGGACGGACTTCAACGCGACCGGCATCATTGATCGCGAAATACCCGGCCCCCCAATGGCGAATCCCGTAAACACTGCGGCTGTCCGCAACTGTCCATTGGCTGCCATCGTCTTTGCGTGTGCGTCGTACGGACATCGAAGTCCCCTATAAATGAAGTCGAAGTGCACCGGCCTGATCAGAGGCTGGCGCAGTCTAAAGAATGAAAATGACGATTTGCCTGTGAGAGGGGTAGACCCCACTTGCAGGACAGAGTTTAGACACCGGTCAGGAACAGGCTCTGTGAAAACCATGGAGACGACAGTTCGCGTTCAGCGAGCAGGCCATCGGGGTGGTTTTCACAGAGGCTGCTAGCCGCCGGATTTCTTCGCCTTGTAACCCAGCTTGATCAGCTCGGCCAACAGCAACTCGACGTGGTCGCCCTGGATCTCGATCACGCCGTCTTTCAGGGCGCCACCGGTGCCGCAACGCTTTTTCAGCGTGGTGGCCAGCTCCTTCAAAGCATCTTCGGCCAGGGGCACGCCGGTGATGGTGGTCACCGTCTTGCCGCCACGGCCCTTGCTCTCGCGACGTACGCGGGCAATACCGTCGCCTTCGGGAATCAGGGTTGTTTTGCAGGTGCATGAATCCACGGGCTGGCGACAGTCCGGGCAATGTCGACCTGCGTCGGTGGAAAATACCAGGCCACCAAGGGCGGCGAAGGATGCGGCTTTTTTGGCCACCGGCAATCCTCTTGGGAGGACAAAGACTGATCGATGGGGTCACCGACCGCGAAGCCCCACTCAGGCAGGGGCAGCGCTACTGAACCGCGAGAGCGGTTCAGCCTGAAAAGTCGCGCAGTGTAACGGCAAAAAGGCCCCTTGCTAAGAGCCAAATGGCGCCAATTTATGCAACTTTAGCGACGCAGGGCCAAATATCGACGCAACCCTTCCTGTGCATCCGGGCAATAAGGCTTTTCTTCGGCCTCCTGCAACACCGTCGCCAGCGGCAGAAAGCGCGCTTCCATGACTTCTTCCGGTTGGATCCGCAGCGGCCCGTCCCACACAGCCGAGAACGACGTGCACCAGAGCCGGCTGTCGCCGTCTTCGAAGTAGAAGTGATCGTGAGCGGTCAGTTCGACGCCGCTGACCCCCAGTTCCTCCTCCAGCTCCCGGGCCGCCGACTCGGCGTAGGACTCGTGGGCCGCCACCATCCCGCCTGCCGCCGTGTCCCAGAACCCCGGGTACATGGCTTTGCTCAGGGTGCGCCGGTGCACACACAGCTCACCGGCCGAGTTGAACAGGAAGATAAAGGTGCAGCGCCCGATCAGCCCGCGCTGGCGCAAATCGGAACGCACCCGGGAGCCGAGCAGGTTGTCCTGCTCGTCGACCCAGGCAATCAGTTCGGCGTCGGAGGCGGCGCGGTGCGCCGCCTCCCGGGTGGAAGCGTCCATCATCAACCCTGGTTCAGGAGCTGACGCAAGTCGATCACTGCCGCGTTGGCCCGGGAAATATAGTTGGCCATGACCAGCGAGTGGTTGGCCAGGATGCCAAAACCACTGCCGTTGAGAATCATCGGGCTCCACACCGGTTCCTGCGAGGCTTCCAGCTCACGAATGATCTGGCGCACGCTGACGGTGGCGTTCTTCTTGGCCAGCACGTCGGCGAAGTCGACTTCAATGGCGCGCAGCAGATGGGACAAGGCCCAAGCCTGGCCGCGGGCTTCGTAGAACACGTTGTCGATCTGCATCCATGGGGTTTCCACCACTTCTTCGTCGACTTGCGGCACTTCACCCGGCGCCAGCGCTTCGGTTTTCAGCGCGGTGTTGAGCTTGACCCGGCCCACACTGGCCGACAGCCGTTGCGACAGCGAACCCAGACGGGTTGCCACATCACCCAGCCAGTTGTTCAGGTTGTCGGCACGCGCATAGAACAGCGCGCCGCGCTGATTCGGGTCAGACAAACGGGCTTCGTAGCGGCTCAGGGAATTGATGCCTTCCTGGTATTCCGACTCACTGGACGGCAACACCCAGCTCTTGTTGTCGAAGTTGAAGCGCGGCTCGGCCTTGGCCAGGTCCGCGTCTTCCGCCGACTGCGACTGCGAGCGGGCGAAGTCTTTGCGCAGGGCACGGGTCAGGTCACGCACCTGCACCAGCACGCCGTATTCCCAGCTGGGCATGTTGTCCATCCACAGGCCTGGCGGGAAGCGGTCGTTGGAAATGTAGCCACCCGGCTTGCTCAGCAAGGTGCCCACCACGGTCTTGAGGGTTTCGACGGTGGTGAAACCCACCACCATCTGCTTGCCTTCCTTCTCGGCGGCAATCTGGGCGTTCTGCTGCACCGGGAACAACGCAGGCTCTTCACTCCAGTACCAACCCAGGGCACCGGTGACCAACAGATACAACGCGACCAGCGAGAGCAGCGCACGGCTCATCAGCAGGTTACGGAAATAGCTGCGGGGGGCCGACTTGGTCTCGGGGGCCGGGCCCTTTGCACTGCCTGCGCGGTTTTTCCAGTCCAGCATGGCGATATCCTTTCAATCACTTGAGTTCAATAGCTACGACCACAACCCTACCCCATCGTGCCGAGCATCGGGGCGCTTTTAGTCGGGGGTGGCGCGGATGCGCGGCTCGACTATAAAGGATGCACGCTTTTTACGCCCGCGCGACTGCAGGGTCGACAAATGAATATCCAGGACCTCGCAGTTAATTGACGTATGACACTCGTGCAGAGGAAAAGAGGTGCTAGCATAGAGCCATCAGTTCGACCTCAGCATGCAGCCTAACTAGTAGTCAGGATATGACCGAGCCAGAAGACCCCAGCCGTGAGCGCCTCAAGCACCATTTTGCCCAGCGGGTAATTCATCAGGCACGTCAAATTCTTGAGATCTGGCAGCGCCTGCAACGCAGCGAATGGTCGACCACTGACTTGTCCGAGCTCAGTGAGGCCAACCTGCGCCTGCTGCGTTTTGCCGAACGCTTCGAGCAGCCGGAGCACGGCCAGCTGGCGCACCTGATCAGCGATTCACTCAAGGCCGTGGACGACAACCGCGGTCGCCTCAGCAGCCACCTGATCACCGAACTCAACCGTTTGATGCAGCGCTTGTCCCGCACCGGCCTGCGCCAGGGCGACCAGCTGGAACAAACCTTACTGCCGCCCATGCGCAAGCCGATCTATGTGATGCTGGCCGATCACGACCGCGCCGAGCGCCTGGCCAAGCAACTGGAATTCTTCGGTTTGAGTGCCCAGTCCCTCGACAGCGTGGCGGCATTTCGCGCCTCGATGGCCGAGCGCTTGCCCGCCGCTATCGTTATGGATGTGGATTTCTGCGGCGCCGGCCTCGGCCTCAAGCTTGCCGCCGAAGCCCAGGAAGGCCTTGAGCAAAAACTGCCGCTGCTGTTTTTCAGCCTGCACGAAACCGACACGCCCACCCGCCTGGCCGCCGTGCGCGCAGGCGGCCAGGAGTTCCTCACCGGAACCCTGGAGGCCTCGAGCCTGCTGGAAAAAATTGAAGTGCTGACCTGCGTTGCCCAGTACGAGCCTTACAAGGTGCTGATCATCGACGACTCGCGGGCCCAGGCGATGCACACCGAGCGCCTGCTCAACAGCGCCGGCATCGTCACCCGTACCCTGATCGAACCGATCCAGGCCATGGCCGAGCTGGCGGACTTCCAGCCCGACCTGATCATCCTCGACATGTATATGCCAGCCTGTACCGGTACCGAACTGGCCAAGGTGATCCGCCACAATGACCGTTACGTCAGCGTGCCGATCATCTACCTCTCGGCCGAAGACGACCTGGACAAGCAACTGGACGCCATGAGCGAAGGCGGCGACGACTTCCTCACCAAGCCGATCAAGCCCCGGCACCTGATCACCACCGTGCGCAACCGCGCGGCGCGGGCGCGTAACCTCAAGGCGCGGATGGTGCGCGACAGCCTCACCGGGCTGTACAACCACACGCACATCCTGCAACTGCTGGAAGACTGCAGCTTCCGCGCACGCCGTGAAAACAAGCCGCTGAGCTTCGCGATGCTCGACATCGACCACTTCAAGCGGGTCAACGACAGCCACGGCCACCCCATGGGCGACCGGGTGATCAAGAGCCTCGCGCTGTTTCTCAAGCAGCGCCTGCGCAAGACCGACTATATAGGCCGTTACGGCGGCGAAGAATTTGCCATCGTGATGCCCGATACCGACCTCGACAGGGCTTGTCAGGTACTGGACGAGATCCGCGGGCGCTTCGCCGAGATTCACTATCCCGCCCAGCCCCAGGATTTGTGGTGCACGTTCAGTGCCGGCGTGGTGGAGCTCTGCGACGGCTCCGACAGCCTGATGATGGCCGCCCAGGCCGACGAGGCGCTGTATCGCGCCAAGGATGCAGGCCGTAACCGGGTGATGTCGGCGCGCGCATCAAAGCAAAGTGCCACCTTTTCACCGGAATCCACCGAATCCGTCATAACTCTGTAATAGAAACGCAATAACTTCAGGCACTTACTTCTGCTGTCGGTTGAAACCACGCATGCGCCTGAAGCTGCTGACGAATCTGAACACCCTCCTTCTGGTCGCCGTTTGCCTGGCCCTGGGCGCAACGCTCTGGTGGTCGCAACGCGCCCTGGAACGGCCTTATCTGCTGATGGAGCGCTATCTCGGCCTGTCGCAGACCTTTCAGAACCAGGCCGCACGCAATATCGACGATTACCTCGCCAGCGGCGACGCCCTGCGCCTGAGCAGCGCCAGCCAGAGCCTGGAGAACCTGCTGCAACACCTGGATGAGTTGCCGGCCGACCTGGCGCACAACCTGCGCCCCAGCCTGGTCGACCTGGATACCTTCAGCAAAACCGACCTGCTGGCCGCCGGAAAACTGGCCGGCGACCCGCAAGCCCTGCTGCTGCAAGCCGAGCGCGAACTGGGTGCGAACCTGGAGCAACTGAATCAGTACGCCAGCGGTGTGAATTCGCCGGAGTCTGCGCGTTATTTGCCGCCTTTATTGGCCGCGTCCCAGCACCTGGCCAAACTGTCCCTGGCCCGGGACAAACTGGTGAGCAGCGGACGCAGCGAACTGGCCGACGATGTAGAGCGCGAAGTCAGCAACATCCGCAGCCAGGCTGACGCGCTGGGGCAATTGCCCTTGCTGGGCGTGACGGCCAGCAGCGAGTCCAATACCGACGATTTCTCGGCCATGATGGGCCTGGAAAACACCGAAAAAACCGTGGCCCAGGACACCGGTGTCGACCTCAAGCGCGAGCTCAACAGCCTGCTGACTCGCTACCCCGCCGAGCTGAAACGGACCCGCGAGCAAATCCAGCAACGCACCGAACTGGCCACCGCCACCCACCTGAAAATCAACGCCGTGCAGCAAGCCATCGCTGCGCTGGAGCCCGTGGTGCGGGCCCAGCACGCGCAGATCCAGGGCGAAGTGCGGCTGATGCAAGGCGTGATGATCGGCCTGATTTTGCTGATCGCTCTGTTGATCGACACCTTGCAACGGCGGCTGGCGCGGGTGCTGACCAACCTGGCGCCGGCCTTGTCCACATGGGCCGAGGGCGACTTCAGCCAGCCCATTACCTTGGGCAAGACCAACCGTGAGCTGCACGATATCGAAGAGTCCCTGAACCGCTTGCGCGCCTACCTGGTAGACCTGGTGGGCACCATCAGAGGCAACGCCGAGCAAGTGGCCGGCAGCAGCAGCGCGCTGGCGGAACTGAGCAGCGGCATGCATGACGGTGCCGAGCGCCAGGCCGGTGATACGGCGCAGATTCGCGATTCCCTTGGCGAACTGGAAGCGACGATCCAGCAGGTAGCCGGCGATGCCAGCCAGGCCGCCGCCGCCAGCCGCAGTGCAGGCGAGGCCGTCGAACAGGGCCAGCGCGTGATCGGCTTGAGCCTGACCGGCTTGCACGCATTGGTCGGCGAAGTGCAGATCAATGCGCAGATGATCGAGAAACTTGCCGAAGAGTCCGCAACCATCGGCGGGGTACTCACGGTGATTCGCTCGATTGCCGACCAGACCAACCTGCTGGCACTGAACGCTGCCATCGAAGCCGCCCGGGCCGGTGAGGCCGGTCGTGGGTTCGCGGTGGTCGCCGACGAGGTACGTTCCCTGGCCCAGCGCACCGCCGGTGCCACCGCCGAAATCCAGCACCTGATCGCCGGCCTGCAAACCGCCGCCCGGCAATCGGTGGAAGGCATGCGCGCCCAGGTCGAACACGCCGAAGCCACCGCCGAACAAGCCCAGGCGGCCGACGGCGCGCTGGATGAAATCGTCGGGGCGATCCAGACCATTTCCGACACCGCCGTGCGGATTGCCGATGTGACGGCCCAGCAAAGTGGCGCCGTGAGTGAAATCCGCGATAACAGTGAGCGAATTCACCAGTTGGGCGAGGACAACTTGCTGCGAATCGGCCAGGGGCGCAGCCAGGGCGAGCACTTGCTGGTGCTGGGCGGGCAACTCAATACTGCCGTGCAAGCATTCCGCGTCTAATGCACACCCTGTAGGAGCCGGCTTGCCGGCGATGAGGCCCGAACTCTCACCGCAGCACTCACAGACGCCATCGCCGGCAAGCCGGCTCCTACAAGTGACCGAATCTGACACCTCGGTCACATATTTTGCGCAATCCTCGCTAATCGTGCTGCCTACTGCATAGAACTGGACAGTCACAAAGCCTTTGCGGCATAGTCGCCGGGTTCTACCGTGCCCACATCAATAACAAGGAACAGCCGATGGCGACCTTACTGGTTCTTCACGGACCCAACCTGAACCTGCTCGGCACCCGCGAACCGGGCGTCTACGGGGCAGTGACCCTCGAACAGATCAACCTCGATCTGGAACGACGGGCACGTGATGCCGGCCACCATCTGCTCTACCTGCAAAGCAATGCCGAGTACGAACTGATTGATCGCATCCATGCCGCGCGCAGCGAAGGCGTGGACTTTATCCTGATCAATCCCGCCGCTTTTACGCACACAAGCGTTGCATTACGTGACGCGCTGCTGGCGGTGAGCATCCCATTCATCGAAGTGCATTTATCGAACGTGCACAAACGCGAACCTTTCCGCCATCACTCTTACTTCTCCGACGTTGCGGTAGGAGTGATCTGCGGCCTTGGCGCCAGCGGTTACCGACTGGCCCTGGAGGCCGCCCTGGAACAGCTTGAAGACACGGCCAAGCGCCCCTGACCGACCCTTTGGGAGTTGATGATTCATGGATATCCGTAAAGTTAAGAAACTGATCGAACTGCTGGAAGAATCCGGTATCGACGAGCTGGAGATCAAGGAAGGCGAGGAATCCGTACGGATCAGCCGTCACAGCAAGACCCCGGCCCAACAGTTCTACGCTCCACAGATGCAAGCGCCGGCTCCTGCCGCTGCGCCAGTGGCTGCTGCTCCGGTTGCGGCCGCTGCCGAAGCCCCTGCTGCACCTAAACTGAACGGTTTTGTGGTCAAGTCGCCAATGGTCGGTACCTTCTACCGCACCCCGGCGCCTACTTCGCCAGCCTTTGTTGAAGTCGGCGCCACCGTGAAAGTGGGCGACACCATCTGCATCGTTGAAGCGATGAAGATGATGAACCACATCACGGCTGAAAAAGCCGGCGTCATCGAATCCATCCTGGTAGAAAACGGTCAGCCGGTTGAGTACGACCAGCCGCTGTTCACCATCGTTTGAACCGCGGAGCGCCTTCGATGTTGAAACCTGCGAAGAAACTGCAAAAAGTCCTGATCGCCAACCGCGGCGAGATCGCGCTGCGTATCCTGCGCGCCTGTAAGGAAGAGGGCATCAAGACCGTCGCTGTTTACTCGACGGCCGATACCGAATTGATGCACGTGAAACTGGCGGACGAAAGCATCTGCATCGGCCCGCCACTGGCCACGAACTCGTACCTGAAAGTCTCGAACATCATCGCTGCCGCTGAAGTCACCGGCGCGGATGGTATTCACCCGGGCTACGGCTTCCTCGCGGAAAACGCCGATTTCGCCGAACAGGTTGAGAAATCCGGGTTTGCCTTCATCGGCCCGAAAGCCGAAACCATTCGCCTGATGGGTGACAAGGTCTCGGCCAAGGACGCCATGATCGCTGCCGGCGTACCTACCGTTCCAGGTTCCGACGGCCCGCTGCCTGAAGACGAGGCCACCGCCCTGCGCATTGGTCGCGAAGTCGGTTACCCGGTGATCATCAAGGCCGCCGGTGGCGGCGGTGGTCGCGGCATGCGCGTGGTACACAAGGAAGAAGACCTGATCGAAGCCGCCAAGCAGACTCGCTCCGAAGCGGGCGCCTGGTTCGGCAACCCGATGGTCTACCTGGAAAAGTACCTGACCAACCCACGTCACGTGGAAGTGCAGGTACTGTCCGACGGCCAGGGCCACGCCATCCACCTGGGCGACCGCGATTGCTCGTTGCAACGTCGTCACCAGAAGGTACTGGAAGAAGCTCCGGCACCGGGCCTGGACGAGACCGCTCGCCAGGAAGTACTGGCTCGCTGCGTCAAGGCGTGCATCGACATCAACTACCGTGGCGCGGGCACCTTCGAGTTCCTGTACGAGAACGGTCGCTTCTACTTCATCGAGATGAACACTCGTGTGCAGGTAGAGCACCCGGTTTCGGAAATGGTCACCGGTATCGACATCGTCAAGGAAATGCTGAGCATCGCCGCTGGCAACAAGCTGTCGTTTACCCAGGATGATGTGAAGATCCACGGCCACTCCCTGGAGTGCCGGATCAACGCCGAAGACCCGAAAACCTTTATCCCAAGCCCTGGCCTGGTCAAGCATTTCCACGCGCCCGGCGGCAACGGCGTACGTGTGGATTCGCACCTGTACAGCGGCTACAAGGTTCCGTCCAACTACGACTCGCTGATCGGCAAGCTGATCACCTGGGGCGCCACCCGCGACGAGGCCATGGCCCGTATGCGTAACGCCCTGGACGAAATCGTGGTAGACGGCATCAAGACCAACATCCCGTTGCATCGGGATCTGGTTCGCGATGAAGGCTTCTGCGAAGGTGGTGTGAACATTCACTACCTGGAACACAAGCTGGCTAATCAGTAAGCGAAGTGATCCACCCAACAAAGCCGCCTTCGGGCGGCTTTGTTGTTTGTGGGATACAAAAAACACCTTAAAACCCTGTGGGAGCTGGCTTGCCTGCGATAGCGGTGGATCAGTGAGGTAATACTCCGCTGACACTGCGCTATCGCAGGCAAGCCAGCTCCCACATTTGGGCTGCGTGCAGTCAGTGGTGTCGTCTTCTGCCCGCCGCTCGCGTAAACTGGCGCGCTTTCGCAGCCCTACCCCCGCTGCACACTCATTTTTTCAAAGGTGCCCGCCATGCCTTGGCTGCAAGTCCGTCTCGCCATCAGCCCAGAACAAGCCGAAACCTACGAAGACGCGTTCCTCGAAGTGGGCGCCGTGTCGGTGACCTTCATGGACGCCGAAGACCAGCCGATTTTCGAGCCCGAGCTCAACACCACCCCGCTGTGGTCCCACACCCATCTGCTGGCCCTGTTCGAAGACGGCACCGATGCCGCCAGCGTCCTGGCCCACATGGAACTGCTCACCGGTGGCCCGCTGCCGGAGCATCACAGCGAAATCATCGAAGACCAGGACTGGGAACGCAGCTGGATGGACAACTTCCAGCCGATGCGCTTTGGCCAGCGCCTGTGGATCGTGCCGAGCTGGCACGCCGCCCCCGAGCCTGACGCGGTGAACCTGCTGCTGGACCCGGGCCTGGCGTTCGGCACCGGTACTCACCCGACGACCGCCCTGTGCCTGGAATGGCTCGACGGCCAGGACCTGCAAGACTGCAACGTGCTGGACTTCGGCTGCGGCTCGGGGATCCTGGCAATCGCTGCCCTGCTCTTGGGCGCCAAGGAAGCCGTCGGTACTGACATCGACGTGCAAGCCCTGGAAGCCTCCCGCGATAACGCCGGGCGCAATAACATCGCCGAAGAAAAATTCCCGCTGTACCTGCCGGAGCAATTGCCCCAGGTGAAGGCTGACGTGCTGGTGGCCAATATCCTGGCCGGGCCGCTGGTTTCCCTGGCGCCGCAGCTGTCGAGCCTGGTCAAGCCGGGCGGGCGCCTGGCGCTGTCGGGCATCCTCGCCGAACAGGGTGAAGACGTTGCCGCCGCCTACGCCCAGGATTTCGAGCTGGACCCGATCGCCAACCGCGACGGCTGGGTACGCATCAGCGGTCGTCGGCGCTAGAATGAGCGCCTGCATGAATCGGATGGCCGCATGACCGACAGTTTCGTCACCCAGTGCCCACATTGCCAAGCGCGCTTTCGCGTCAGCCATGCTCAATTGAGCGTGGCCCGTGGAGTGGTGCGCTGTGGCTCGTGCCTGCAAGTGTTCAATGCCGCGCGCCAACTGCTGGAGCAGCGCGCCAGTGCGCCCGCGCCCCAGCCGCCGGCAGCAACCGAACCGCCACCCGAAGCACCGCGGGCAATCAGCCAGAAGCAATGGACCGCCGAAGAGCTGGACCTGGATAACCTGGACCTCGACGAAGAACTGGCCAAGCTGGAACGTCGCGAGATTCAACACACCCAACCCGTGGGTGCAGACCGTCGCCAACACGGTTCCGACCGTCGGCAAAAGGAAGACTCCCTCAGCGCCAGCCGCGACACGGCCAAAGCCGAGGAAGAGCAATGGGCCGCCAGCCTGTTCAGCGAGCCGCGGGACGATCGGGCGCAAGCCCCGCAACCGGACGATGAACCTCAACCGGCCAAGGCAACCCCCGGCAAACCCAAGCGCACCGAGCCTTCGATGTCGCTTGAAGCGATCGAGCCGGACGACGAGCCGCCGCTGCACGCAGGCATCGCCGATGAAGCACTCGACCCGCCGGTAACCGCCGAACCCGTCGAACCGGAACCCGAACACCCCGAACGCCCGCAGCCCAAGCGCAAGCGCCCTCGCTCCGGGGCCAGCGCGCACGACGACATGCTGCAGGACCTGGAAGACGACCCGCTGCACCTGTATTCCCAGAAGCGCTCCTCCGGCTGGGGCCGCCGCCTGTTCTGGGGCCTGTTGGTGCTATTGGCCGCCGCCGGCCTGGCGGGACAATACGTCGCCTACCAATTTGACGACCTGGCACGCCAGGACGCCTATCGCCCGTGGTTCCAGGAACTGTGCCCGAAACTGGGCTGCACCGTGCCATCACGGGTCGATATCGCCCACATCAAGAGCAGCAACCTGGTGGTGCGCAGCCACCCGGAGTTCGCCGGCGCCCTGGTGGTAGACGCGATCATCTATAACCGCGCGACATTTTCCCAACCGTTCCCGTTGCTGGAGCTACGCTTTGCCGACATGAACGGGAATATGATCGCCAGTCGTCGTTTCAAACCCGCCGAGTACCTCAGCGGTGAGCTGGCAGGCCAGACCGAGATGCCCTCCCAGACGCCGATCCACATTGCCCTGGACATCCTCGACCCGGGCAACAAAGCGGTGAATTACAGCCTGAGCTTCCACTCTCCCGAGTGATCCGGCTCATGGGCCGGGGTTTGACGGCAGATTATTGACTGCACCGCGTTTGACCAAACCCGTGGCGATAAGAAAATAACTGCTCAGATTTTATCCAATTCAGCCTTTATCCAGTCATCGAGAGCGGGTATCATGCCAACCCTTTTTCGAACTCTAATGATCCGGCCCCACAACAGGGAAGTCCTATGTCGGCGGTACGCATCGGCCCATACACATTGCACAACGGCTTGATCCTCGCCCCGATGGCGGGGGTCACCGACCAGCCCTTTCGTCAGCTTTGCAAGCGTTTGGGCGCAGGGCTTGTAGTCTCGGAAATGGTCACCAGCGACATGAGCTTGTGGAACACCCGCAAATCGCGGATGCGCATGATCCACGAAGGTGATCCCGAGCCCCGCTCGGTACAGATCGCCGGCGGTGATGCGCAAATGCTGGCGGATGCGGCCCGGGCCAACGTGGAGTTGGGGGCGCAGATTATTGATATCAACATGGGTTGCCCGGCCAAGAAGGTCTGCAACAAGGCCGCAGGCTCTGCCCTGTTGAAGGATGAGCAGTTGGTGAGCGAGATCCTGCATGCCGTTGTCGCTGCAGTGGATGTGCCGGTCACCCTGAAGATCCGCACCGGTTGGGACCGGGACAACAAGAATGGCCTGACGGTGGCGAAGATCGCCGAGCAGGCGGGCATTACAGCGCTGGCGGTGCATGGCCGCACCCGCGCCGACCTTTACACCGGTGAAGCCGAGTACGACACCATTGCCGCGATCAAGCAGGCGGTGTCGATTCCCGTCTTTGCCAACGGCGACATCGATTCAGCCGAGAAAGCCCGGCGCGTGTTGCACGCGACCGGTGCCGATGGCCTGTTGATTGGCCGGGCTGCCCAGGGGCGGCCGTGGATTTTTCGTGAGATCGAGCATTTTCTGCGTACCGGCGAAGTGTTGCCGGCACCGGAGCTGATCGAGGTGGAACGTATTCTGCTAGAGCATCTGGCCGCCCTGCACGCCTTCTATGGAGACGTGATGGGAGTACGCATTGCTCGCAAGCATGTGGGCTGGTATCTCGCAACCTTGCCGGGCGCCAGGGAGTTTCGCGCCCACTTCAATCGTTTGGATGATACGGAAGCACAGTGCGCCAACGTTCGTGAGTTCTTCTGCGAGCGTTACAAGAGCCTGGTGACAGGGGACGGAGAAGGGGTGGCCGCATGACGATGATGACCGAGACTTTAGTGAGTGGAACAACACCCGTGAGCGACAACGTCAATTTGAAACAGCACCTCAACACGCCGAGCGAAGAAGGCCAGACCCTTCGCGGGAGTGTCGAGAAGGCGCTGCACAATTATTTCGCCCACCTTGAGGGCGCTGCCGTCACGGACGTGTACAACCTGGTGCTCTCCGAAGTCGAAGCGCCGTTGCTCGAAAGCGTAATGAACTACGTCAAGGGCAACCAGACCAAGGCCAGTGAGCTGCTCGGTCTGAACCGTGGCACGCTGCGCAAGAAACTCAAGCAGTACGATTTGCTGTAAGCATTCAATCAAACCAGAAAGGCGCCCGCGTAAAAACGGTCGCCTTTTTTGCTGACTCCTTTGCTTTTGATGGAAATTGAAATGACCGACCAGACTACCCGCCTGCCGATCCGCCGTGCCTTGATCAGTGTCTCCGACAAGACCGGGATCCTCGAATTTGCCCGGGAGCTGGAAGCCCTGGGCGTGGAGATTCTCTCCACCGGCGGGACCTTCAAACTGCTGCAGGACAACGGCGTGGCCGCAGTGGAAGTGGCGGACTACACCGGTTTCGCAGAAATGATGGACGGTCGGGTCAAGACCCTGCACCCGAAAATCCACGGCGGGATCCTCGGTCGTCGCGGTATCGACGACGCCATCATGACCGAGCACGGCATCAAGCCGATCGACCTGGTGGCCGTTAACCTCTACCCGTTCGAAGCCACCATCAACAAGCCAGGCTGCGACCTGCCGACCGCCATCGAAAACATCGATATCGGCGGCCCGACCATGGTTCGCTCCGCAGCAAAAAACCACAAAGACGTGGCCATCGTGGTGAACGCCAGCGATTACGCCAACGTGCTGGAAAGCCTGAAAGCCGGCGGCCTGACCTACGCCCAGCGCTTCGACCTGATGCTCAAGGCCTTCGAACACACCGCTGCCTACGACGGCATGATCGCCAACTACATGGGCACCGTGAACCAGGCGGCTGAAACCCTCAGCACTGAAGGTCGCAGCCAATTCCCGCGCACCTTCAACAGCCAGTTCATCAAGGCCCAGGAAATGCGCTACGGCGAGAACCCGCACCAGAGCGCGGCGTTCTACGTGGAAGCCAAGCCTGCCGAAGTCGGCATCGCCACTGCAACCCAACTGCAAGGCAAAGAGCTTTCCTACAACAACGTGGCCGACACCGACGCCGCGCTGGAATGTGTGAAGAGCTTCGTCAAGCCAGCCTGCGTGATCGTCAAGCACGCCAACCCGTGCGGCGTGGCCGTGAGCCCGGACGCTGAAGGCGGCATCCGCCAGGCGTACGAGCTGGCCTACGCCACCGACACCGAGTCGGCCTTCGGCGGCATCATCGCCTTCAACCGTGAGCTGGACGCCGAGACCGCCAAGGCGATCGTTGAGCGTCAGTTCGTTGAAGTGATCATTGCCCCGTCCGTGAGCGACGAAGCCCGCGCCATCGTGGCTGCCAAGGCCAATGTGCGCCTGTTGGCCTGCGGCGAGTGGTCGGCCGAGCGTGCCGCTGCCTGGGACTACAAGCGCGTCAACGGCGGCTTGCTGGTACAGAGCCGCGACATCGGCATGATCGGCAGTGCCGACCTGAAAGTGGTCACCAAGCGCGCCCCGACCGAACAGGAAATCAACGACCTGATCTTCGCCTGGAAAGTCGCCAAATACGTTAAATCCAACGCCATCGTCTACGCCAAGAACCGCCAGACCATCGGTGTCGGCGCCGGCCAGATGAGCCGTGTGAACTCGGCGCGTATCGCTGCGATCAAGGCCGAACATGCCGGCCTGCAAGTGCAGGGCTCGGTGATGGCGTCCGACGCTTTCTTCCCGTTCCGTGATGGCCTCGACAACGCCGCAAAAGCTGGCGTGACTGCAGTAATCCAGCCAGGCGGCTCGATGCGTGACGCAGAAGTGATTGCAGCGGCTGATGAAGCCGGCATCGCCATGGTGTTTACCGGCATGCGCCACTTCCGCCACTAACAGAATTCGAGGTTTTTGAAATGAATGTTTTGATCATTGGCAGCGGTGGCCGTGAACACGCCCTGGCCTGGAAAGTTGCCCAGGACCCGCGCGTCCAGAAAGTGTTCGTTGCCCCCGGCAACGCCGGCACCGCCATTGAAGCCAAGTGCGAAAACGTCGCCATCGACGTGTTGGCCCTTGAGCAACTGGCAGACTTTGCCGAGAAAAACGTTTCCCTGACCATCGTCGGTCCGGAAGTGCCGCTGGTGGCCGGCGTTGTGGACCTGTTCCGCAGCCGCGGCCTGGACTGCTTCGGCCCTACTGCCGGTGCTGCCCAGTTGGAAGGCTCGAAAGCCTTCACCAAGGATTTCCTGGCGCGCCACAAGATCCCGACCGCCGACTACCAGAACTTCACCGAGATCGAGCCGGCCCTGGCTTACCTGCGTGAGGTCGGTGCACCGATCGTGATCAAGGCCGACGGCCTGGCCGCCGGTAAAGGCGTGATCGTCGCAATGACCCTGGCCGAAGCCGAAGACGCCGTGCGCGACATGCTCGCCGGCAATGCTTTCGGTGAAGCCGGTTCGCGCGTCGTCATCGAAGAGTTCCTCGACGGCGAAGAAGCCAGCTTCATCGTGATGGTCGACGGCAAGAACGTGCTGCCGATGGCCACGAGCCAAGACCACAAACGCGTGGGCGACGGCGACAGCGGCCCGAACACCGGCGGCATGGGTGCCTACTCCCCGGCCCCAGTGGTCACCGCCGACGTGCACAAACGCGTGATGGACCTGGTGATCTGGCCCACCGTTCGCGGCATGGCGGACGAAGGCAACGTGTACACCGGTTTCCTGTACGCCGGCTTGATGATCGACAAGGCCGGCAACCCGAAAGTCATCGAGTTCAACTGCCGCTTCGGCGACCCGGAAACCCAGCCGGTAATGCTGCGCCTGCAGTCGAGCCTGGTGTTGCTGGTGGAAGCTGCGCTGGCCCAGGCCCTGGACAAGGTCGAAGCCCAATGGGACCCGCGCCCAAGCGTCGGCATCGTGCTGGCCGCCGGCGGCTACCCGGCCGACTACGCCAAGGGCGATGTGATTGAAGGTCTGGACGCGGCTGCTACGCTGGAAGGCAAGGTGTTCCACGCGGGCACCGCGCTCAAGGATGGCATGGTGGTCACCGCCGGTGGTCGCGTATTGTGCGCAACCGCCATGGGCAGCAGCGTAGATGCCGCCCAGCAACAGGCTTACAAGCTGGCGGCAAAGATCGACTGGAAGGGCTGCTTCTACCGCACCGACATTGGCTACCGCGCCATTGCCCGTGAGCGTGGCGAAAGTCAGTAAACAGCTATCCGTTCGGTTAGGCAGGGGCCCTTGGCCCTTGCCCTACTCTTGTGGCCCCGCGCATAGTTATACCCATGCATCAACCTACGAAGGGATTTCGCCGTGCGCTGGCTCAGGATCGCCATAGGTTTCACTGTCAGTCTGCTGACCTTGCTCTGCTTGCTTCCGGCCCAGGCCGCCGCACAAGGCAGTGGCTGGGCGGTATTGCTTGATGAACAGGCCGATCTGCAACTGAGCGATATCCGCTCGCCCCGCTACATCAATCAATTCAGCCCCATCGAACTGGACCGGATTACCGCCGCGCAACCGGACGGTGCGTTGTGGGTGCGCTTCAGGCTGCAACCCGGCAAGCACGAGCAAGTGCTGCGGGTATTCGCCCCCGACCTGTCTCACCTGAACCTGTACGTGCTCGACGGCGACACCCTGGTGGAGCAGCAAGCCACCGGTACCCGCCAGCCCCAGGCCGAGCGCCCGCTGCCCAGCAGCGACTTCATGCTGCCGATGCCCCAAAGCCAAAAGCCGCTGGACGTGTACCTGCGCATGGTCTCGGAACACGAACTGCGCCCCTACATCACCCTGGAGCCCGCCGTACTGGCCGCGGCCAACCAGAACCAGACACTGATCTACGGGCTGCTGTTCGGCTGCCTGGTGATGCTGATCCTGCACAACCTGACCCGCTACGCTTACCATCGCTCCCGCAGCAGCCTGTGGCTCGCCGCCTGCGAAGTGCTGTTGATGCTCAGCCTGGCGCTGTTGCTCAACGTGGTGGGGCCGTGGCTGCCGAACTGGCACGCGGTACAAACCCCCGGCGCCTACCTCGCCCTGCTGCTGACCGCACCGTGCGGGCTGATGTTCGCCTACCGTTTTTTTGCCCCCCTGGGCCCGCACCCGCTGAACAAGCTGTTGATGGCCGACATCCTGCTGATCGTCCTGGTCGGGCTGTTGCTGCTGTTCGTCAATACGCTGCCCCTGAACATCATCACCTACGCCCTGGTGGCGCTGGCCGGCCTGAGCATGCTGTTCGTCTCGGCCTATCACTGGCAAAAAGGTTATCGCCCGGCGCGGCTGTTCATGGTGGCGATGGTGATCTTCAACATTGGCACGCTGATCATCCTGCCCGCGTTGCTGGGCCTGACACTGGTGGCGCCCCAAGGCTTGATCGTCACCCTGCTCGGCTTTATCTGCCTCAGCGGCTTGTTGATGAGCCTGGCGCTGGGCGAACGCCAGCGCGCAATCACCGAAGACAACTTCAGCCTCAGCCGCGACCTGGCGGCCAGCAATGCCGAAATCGCCGCCAAGGCCGAGTTCCTGGCGAAGATCAGCCACGAAATCCGCACCCCCATGAACGGTGTGCTGGGCATGACCGAACTGCTGCTGGGCACGCCGCTGTCGGTCAAGCAGCGGGACTATGTGCAAACCATTCATAGCGCCGGCAATGAACTGCTCACCCTGATCAACGAGATTCTCGACATCTCCAAGCTGGAGTCCGGGCAGATCGAACTGGACGACGTGCAATTCGACCTCAATGCGCTGATCGAAGACTGCCTGAGTATTTTCCGCGCCAAGGCCGAACAGCAGAACGTCGAGCTGATCAGCTTTATCCAGCCACAAGTGCCACGGGTGATCAGCGGTGACCCGACGCGCCTGCGCCAGGCACTGTTGAGCCTGCTGGAAAACGCCCTGCAAAAAACCGACGAAGGCGAAGTGCTGATCGTCGTGGCACTGGACGAGCGCAGCAGCAAACCGCGCCTGCGCATCGCCGTGCAAGACAGCGGCCTGCCGATGGAACCCGCCGAGCGCGACGCCCTGCTGCACAGCGAGTTGCACAGCAAGAACTTCCTGTCTGCCACCCGCTTGAGCGGCCATCTGGGCCTGGTCATCGCCCGCCAGTTGATCCTGTTGATGAACGGCGAGTTCGGCATCAAGAGCGGTAGCCAACAGGGCAGCACGCTGTGGCTGACCTTGCCGCTGGACCCGGAACGCCTGGAGCATCCGACCTCCGACCTCGACGGCCCGCTCAAGGGTGCACGCGTGCTGGTGGTGGACGACAACGACACCTGCCGCAAAGTGCTGGTGCAACAATGCACGGCCTGGGGCCTGAACGTGAGCGCCGTGCCGTCGGGCAAGGAAGCCTTGGCCCTGCTGCGCACCAAGGCGCACCTGCGGGACTATTTCGACGTGGTGCTGCTGGACCAGAACATGCCTGGCATGACCGGCATGCAGCTGGCGGCGAAGATCAAGGAAGACCCGAGCCTGAACCACGACATCTTGCTGATCATGCTCACCGGCATCAGCAATGCGCCGAGCAAGATCATCGCGCGCAACTGCGGGATCAAGCGCATCCTCGCCAAGCCCGTGGCCGGTTATACCCTCAAGACCACGCTCGCCGACGAACTGACCCAACGCAGCAAGGGCACCGTGCAGCCTCGCCAGCCGGCGATCAGCGCCCCCGTTCCCGTGACGGTGCCGAGTGATTTCAAGATCCTGGTGGCGGAAGACAACAGCATCTCCACCAAGGTGATTCGCGGCATGCTCGGCAAGCTCAACCTGCAGCCCGACACCGCGAGCAACGGCGAAGAAGCCCTGCAGGCGATGAAGACCCAGCGCTACGACCTGGTGTTGATGGACTGTGAAATGCCGATCCTCGATGGCTTCTCCGCCACCCAGCAACTGCGGGCATGGGAAGTCAGCAACCAGCGGATTCGCACGCCGATCGTGGCGCTGACGGCGCACATTCTTTCAGAGCATAAAGAGCGTGCACGCCAGGCCGGGATGGACGGGCACATGGCCAAGCCGGTGGAGTTATCGCAGTTGCGTGAGCTGGTGGAGTATTGGGTGGCGCAGCGCCAACAGCGACCGGAACACGCCCCTACCTGACCTGAAACAGGATATCCCTGTGGGAGCTGGCTTGCCTGCTCCCACAATTGTTCCGTGGCGCCTGATAGACTCCCCACACGTCCCCGCCGCGAGCCCGCGCCCATGCTCCATGTGCTATTCAGCGTTTACCTGAAGATGCTGGTGCTCTACAGCCCCTTCTTCGTGCTCTCCTGCTTTATCAGCCTGACCCGCGGTTACTCCAGCAAGGAGCGGCGGCGCCTGGCCTGGAAAGTGGCCCTCGCCACCCTGGTCTCGAGCGTGTTGCTCTACCTGTTCGGCCGGGTGATCTTCAGCGTATTCGGCATCACCGTCGACGCCTTCCGCATCGGCGCCGGCAGTGTGCTGTTTATCTCGGCCCTGGGCATGGCCCAAGGCAAGTCGGCGGTGCAGACCGACAACGTACAGCAGGACGTGACCATCGTGCCGCTGACCATCCCCCTGACCGTCGGCCCCGGCACCATCGGTGCGCTGCTGGTGATGGGCGTCAGCCAGCCGCATTGGGACGACAAGATCACTGCCATCCTCAGCATTGCCCTGGCCAGCCTGACGGTAGGCGTGGTGCTGTACCTGTCCAACCGAATCGAACGCATCCTCGGCGACCAGGGCTTGCAAATTGTCAGCCGGTTGATGGGGCTGTTTGTGTGTGCCCTGGCCGCGCAAATCATCTTTACCGGCGTACGCGGTTACCTGGTGCCGTAGATCAAATCCTGTATTTGGCGATAGCCAGCCGGACCTTGTCCCCTGCGCTGTCCCGCAGCAGTTGAAGCGTGGCTTCGTTGACCACCGAGCTGTTCAGCACCAGGCAGGTACGACCACTGAAGGCTTCAACGGAGCCACTGTCCCATTCCAGAAACGGCACGCCCACCTGCTTGCTGACACCGTGGGAACTGTAGGTCACCAACACCATCGAGACTTCCCCCGCCGTTTCCGAGCAGGACGCCAAGCCGAAATCACCACCGTCGTGGGTCGTGGTATTTCGTTTGAACAACTCGAATGAGGCCGGGAGCTGCTTCAAGGCCTCCACTGCATCACCCACCCGCTTGGGCAGCGCGCTGATCAACGGCCCCGACAAGAACGTCGAAGCCACCGTGGCCGCCACCAGATTCAGCGCCGCCAACTGCACCGACAACCCTTTGCGGGTCGTGTACACCCGCTCAAAACTGCTCCTGACCGGGATCCAGCCCAGGCTGATCATCACCTTGATAAATTCGTCGTACCAGGCCTCCGTTCCCCGTGCGATGCGCAACACATCGCTGACGTAGCTGCTCGCCAGCAGATAACTCTTGCGGGTGTATTCCTTGTTGAGGCTCGTCATGCCGTCCACAAACGACATGACACTGTTGTTCACCACCGCCGCATTCAACCCATCATCCCCCTCGGGCCTCACCGGCGGGACCCACCCGGACGACGGGCCGGACGCCCCCGGAAGCCGGTAAGCGGCAATCAGCTTCCTGCGTTTTGCACTGTTGATCCGTCTGTTATTTCGCTCCATAGCCATTCTCCAGAACCCCCAACATGGGGCTTAACGCCAACACTAGTCGAGTTGCCGGGGATTTTGAGTTACTGGAAATGGACGACAAAACGCGCTGCAGCACGCAGGAAAAACCACCCCGGGCGGCGGCGCCGAATAAACGCTGGGGATGAACCGGCGGCGTGGAAAGGCTCGGTGTTTTTCTTCAGCCGGTAGAGAAAGGTACGACTCGACCCGATGCAAAAAACATTCGGCAAGCAGACCTTTCTTCCATCACCTGAGAGCTTTTTCAAGGCGACCCCATGGCGGGGCCACCGTTTTTCAGGAGGCCGGTTTCTCGCCGTACCAACGTGGCGTGTACACCCACTCGCCACCACCGGCCCGGGGGAATACACAGGTGGTGGACGAGCCGATCAGCACCATGGTGCGCATGTCCACTTGCTCCGGGGTCAGTTGCCCCAGGGTCGTGACGCGCAAGGTCTGGCCCGGGCGGCCAATATCGCGGCCCAACACCACTGGCGTCTCGGCCGTGCGGTGCTGCGCGACGATCTCCAGGGCGCGCCCCAACTGCCAGGGCCGCGCACGGGAAATCGGGTTGTAGAACGCCAACGCCAGGTCGGCCTGGGACGCAAGGTCCAGGCGCTTCTCGATGATCGCCCAGGGCTTGAGGTTGTCCGACAGCGACATCACGCAGAAGTCATGCCCCAACGGCGCACCCGCCTGGGCCGCCGTGGCGAGGGATGCCGACACGCCCGGCAGGATCTCCAGGTCGACCTGATGCCAGGCCGGGTTGCCGGATTCGTGCAGGGCTTCGATCACCGCGGCGGCCATGGCGAATACGCCCGGGTCACCCGAAGACACCACCACCACCGAACGCCCTTGCGCCGCCAGCTCAAAGGCGTGACGAGCGCGCTGCATTTCTTCGCGGTTATCGGTGCAATGCTGGATCTGGTCCGGGCGGAATGGCCCGGCCATGCGCACGTAGGTTTCGTAACCCAGCACATCGGTGCAGCGGGTCAGCTCGGCCTTCACGGCGGGCACCATCAGCTCGGCAGCGCCGGGGCCCAGGCCGATGACCGCCAGGCGACCACGGGGGCGACCGATCTGGGACAGGTCCAGAGGTGCCTCGGACACCGTGATCGCAATGTCCGCTGGCGTCTCCAAACCGGCGAAGCGCAATGGCACGCCCAACTCCAATGCCGCTTCATGCAACGACGAATCGGCCATCTCGGTTTCAGCTGCCAGCAAACACGCCAGGGACTGCACGGCGAGCCCTGCGTCCTGCAACGCCGCACGAATGCGGCCGGCCAATTGCGGCCCCGGCTGGCAGGTGACCAACACGTTCTTCGGGTAAATCAGCAGTTCATTAGCCGCAGGCGTGCGCTCGGCGCTGCCCACATGAATCGCCAGACGCGCTTGCTGATCCTGCGGCAAGTTGGCCTGATCCAGCCACGGTGCCGCGCCTTCGATACGCACCGACTCGCCCGCCAGCAAGTCCGACACAAAGCGCTTGCCCAGCTCCAAGTCCCCCAACTGATAACCGCTGGGCGGATTAAGCAGGCAGGTGCCAAAACGCAGCTCGCCGCTGGTGGTGATCGCAGCGGCAACGCCCAAGGCGGCGGCAATTTCCCGCGCCAGTACGTTCACACCACCGAGGCCGCCGAGCAGCGGCACCACGGCGCTGCCGTCTTCGGCGACCGCGAGCACGGCAGGCTCCACGCCTTTCTCCAACAGCAGCGGCGCCAGCGTGCGGATCACAATCCCGGCGGCGCACAACGCAATGATCGGCGTGCCCTGTTGATACAACTGGCGCACGGCAGCGCCGAATTCGGTGTAGGGCTGGTCTGCGCCCTCGACCCGTCCGGCCAGGCCGTGGATCAACGCGTCGGGATACACCTGCTGGATAGCCCGGGCCGTGGCGAGGCTGCCCTGCCCCAGGATGACAATCGCGGGAGCCGTCATCAGCCTTGCCACCTTTCGCCGGGAACAATGATCAGCGAGAAGTACGGCGAGGACGTTGGATCGACCTGGTCCAGGGCGACGATTTTCTGATTGGCCATGGTCGCGCGCTCGACGTACAACGCCCGGCTCGCCAACCCCAACTCTTCTAATACCTGGCGCACCTTGGTGAAGTTGCGCCCCAGCTTCATGATCACCGCCGCATCGGCATCCGCCAGGCGACGTTTGAGTTCGTCATGGGGCAATACGCCGGAAAGCACCGACAGGCTCTGGTTGCGGTACACCAACGGCGCGCCCAGCACAGAGGCGCCACCGAGCATCGAGCACACGCCCGGGATCACCTGGGCTTCGTAACGCTCGGCCAGGCGGTCGTGCAAATACATGTAGGAACCGTAGAAGAACGGGTCGCCTTCGCAGATCACTGCCACGTCGCGCCCGGCATCCAGGTGCGCCGCCACGTCGACACTGGCGGTGTCGTAGAAATCGCTGATCACTTGTTCGTAGGACAACGGCGCCGGCAATACTTCCGTGGTCACCGGGTACACCAGCGGCATCAGGGTTTGCTGGGGCACCAGATGGTCTTCGATGATGCCGAAGGCGTTGCCCTTCTTGCCTTTGGCCACGAAGTACGCCACCACCGGCGATTCGCGCAGCAGGCGCAGGGCTTTCAGGGTAATCAGTTCCGGGTCGCCGGGGCCTACGCCCAGGCCAATCAAACGTCCGCGTGCCGGCATTATTCGACCTCCGTGGCCAAGGCGTTCACCGCGGCGGCGGCCATCGCACTGCCGCCCAGGCGGCCCTGCATGATCACGAACGGTACGCCACGGCTGTCTGCAGCCAGCATGGCCTTGGATTCGGCGGCGCCGACAAAACCCACCGGGAAACCGAGGATCAGCGCGGGTTTTGGCGCGCCGGCGTCGAGCATTTCCAGCAGGTAGAACAAGGCAGTCGGCGCATTGCCGATCACCACCACGCTGCCTTCCAGGTGCGGGCGCCACAGTTCCAGGGCGGCGGCGGAACGGGTGTTGCCCAGCTCGCGGGCCAACTCCGGCACGCTGTCATCGCGCAATGTGCAGATCACCTGATTGTTGGCCGGCAGGCGCGTACGGGTCACGCCTTCGGAGACCATCCGCGCATCACACAGGATCGGCGCGCCAGCGGCCAGGGCTTCGCGCCCGGCCTTGCCCGCGCCCTCGGAAAATTGCAGGCCGTCGATGGCGTCGACCATGCCGCAAGCATGAATCACCCGCACGGCGAGTTTTTCCAGGTCGGCAGGAATGCGATCCAGCTTGGCTTCTGCGCGAATGATCGCGAAGGAGTTGCGATAGATCTCCTGACCGTCGCGGATGTAATCAATCATCGGTGTTGCTCCGTGGGTGGGCGCGCAACACGGCGCCCGCCGCTTCAATAGAAAGAGTGCGCGCGTGCAGACGGCCGAAGCCGGGCAGGCCTGCGTCGCGAAAATAGAGGTCGTAGTGGCCGGGGCTCACGGCCAGCAACGTGACCGGCGCGGTGTGTGCGGCAGCGCAGGAACGCGGGCAGCCGGACACATGCACACTGTGGCCGGGGGCAAGCGTCGCCAGTTGCAGGGCGTCGGCCTTGGTATCGGACAGGCCTTTGGCGCAACCGCTGGAACCGGTGCAGGCGATCAGGCGCGCCAGGGGTTGGTCCACTGAACACAGAAAGCCAAGCTGTTCGAGGCGTTCGGTCACAGCCGCCGCATCCCGGATATTGGGCAGTAGCAGGCCTTGCCAGGGCGTGACGCGCAGGGTGGCGTCGCCATGGTCGACGGCCAGTTGCGCGGCGCCCCTGAGCATCGCCGAATTCAGGCGGCCCAAAGGGGCGACGGCGGCGACGTAGCACCGATTTTTTTGGCGCTGTGGATAACTTCCCAGGTGCAGCGGCGCGGGGTTTTCGCGGCGTGAGAAGCCGTCGACAGGCTGCAACGGCAGGTCTATTTGCCCCAGAAAGTTATCCACAGACGTTTCGGCCAGCAGGTGCCGCATGCGGGTGTGTTCGGGCCGGGCCAGCTCAAGGAACAACTCCAGCACCGCCACCACCAGTGCATGCCCCTGCGCCAAAGGCACCGCCGCCAGGGGTGCGTCCTGTGCCGGGCAGCCTGCCAGGCCGAACGCCAATAGCGTCTGGCCATTGGCGTTGAAGGCCGACAACCAGAGGTCGTGGTGGTGTTCGAGCATCGCCAGGGCCTCACCGCCGTCCAGCTGCACGGCGAACTTGGCCGACAACCCATGGAAACGCGGGTGGGTTTCCAGGGTAGCGAGAATCTCGTCCGCCAACGGCCGGGTATCGAACAGCATGTCGCGGTCGATGCCGGCGCTGGGGCTGAGCATCAGGTTGCGCACATCATCCCCGGCGGCGCTACGGGGGCCCAGGTCGGCGGCCAGCAAGGCCGCGATCAATGCGTCCGGTTCGGCGCCGATCCCGCGAATCTGCAGGTTGGCGCGGTTGGTCGCCTCGATCACCCCGCCGGCATAGGCCCGGGCCGCGTCGGCCACGGCAAACGCCTGCTCGGCGCGGATCGAACCGCCCGCCAGTTTGATCCGGCAAATCCCGCCATCCAACGCCTGGACAATACGCAGCAACCCCGGACAAGCCGAGGGGCGCAAGGTATTGGACAGTGGTGGTGGTTTCACAGGGCTACCGGTTCACGGGTAAAGGCGCGGTATTATGCCTGCTTTGTCCGGCGGCATGAAAAGCCTGCCCGTCGGATGTCGTTCAAGGAATTCATATGTCGCCCTGGCTGACGGTAGTAGGCATCGGTGAAGACGGCTTCAAGGGCCTGGGCAGAAACGCCCGGCATGCCCTGTTGCGCGCCTCGAGAATTGTAGGCGGCCAACGTCAGTTGGACCTGTTGCCGGTGTGTATCCGTGGCGAGCGCCAGTTGTGGCCCAGCCCGTTTTCCCTGGAGCCGGTGCTGGCGCGCCGGGGTGAGGCGGTGTGCGTGCTGGCCAGCGGCGACCCCATGTTCTATGGCGTGGGCGCGAGCCTGGCTCGGCAGATTCCGGCCGACGAACTGCTGATTTTGCCAGCGCCCTCTTCCGTGTCGCTGGCAGCAGCGAGGTTGGGCTGGCCGTTGCAGGACGTGGTCACGCTGTCGGTGGTTGCCCGGCCATTGGCGGCGCTGAATGCTCACCTCGCTACCGGCGTGCGTTTGCTGGTGCTGAGCAATGACGGCCAGAGCCCGGCGGCTATCGCGGCGCAATTGGCCGAGCGCGGGTTTGGCGAAAGTCGCCTGAGCGTGTTTGAACACCTCGGCGGGCCGGATGAGCGGCGCATCGATAGCATCGCCCGGGATTGGCCGGGCGAGCCGATTGCCGCGTTGAATCTGGTGGCTATCGACTGCGTGGCCGACGCCAGTACACAGCACCTGTCACGCCTGGCAGGGCTACCGGACTCGGCCTTCAAGCACGACGGCCAACTGACCAAGCGCGACGTGCGCGCCATGACCCTCGCCCGCCTCGCGCCGATGCCCGGCGAACTGCTGTGGGACGTGGGCGCGGGCAGCGGCTCCATCGGGATCGAATGGATGCGCGCTTACCCCAGCTGCCGCGCCCTGGCCATCGAGGCCGATGAAGGCCGGCAACTGTTGATCGAACACAACCGTGACGCCCTCGGCGTTCCCGGCCTGCAACTGATTCGCGGCACCGCGCCCCACGCACTCGCAGGCCTGGAAGCGCCGGACGCGATCTTCATCGGCGGCGGCGTCACCCGCGACGGCGTGCTCGACACCTGCTGGCACCACCTGCGCCCCGGCGGCCGGCTGGTTGCCAACGCGGTGACCCTGCAAAGCGAAATGACCCTGATGGCCTGGCGCGAACAACACGGCGGCGAGCTGACCCGCATTCATGTGGCCCAGGCCCAGCCGCTGGGGGATTTCGATACCTGGCGCCAGGCACTGCCGATCACCTTGCTGGAAGTGATCAAGCCGCTATGAAACGCATCCTGCTATTGGGCGGCGTGACGGAAGCCCTGGCCATCGCCCGTACACTGGGCCCCGAGCATATCTACAGCCTGGCGGGTGTGGGGCGGGTGCCTACCGATCTCACCTGTCAGGTACGGGTTGGCGGGTACGGCGGCGCTGAAGGCCTGGCGCAGTTTATTCGCGATGAAGGCATCGAACTGGTGCTGGACGCGACCCATCCGTATGCCGCGCAGATCAGCGCCAATGCTGCCCGCGCCGCTGGTTTGTGCGGCGTAGCCTGCTGGGCCCTGCGCCGCCCGGCATGGCAGCCACAGGCCGGTGATGACTGGCGCGAGGTGAGTGACTGGGCCGAGCTGATCGAAGCCCTCAAGCCCTTCAAGCGACCGCTGTTCACGCTGGGCCGGGAGCCGCTGCAACACCTGCACGAAATCCCCGCTGAACAGTTCTGGACGCTGCGCGCACTGGACGTGTACCCCAGCAATCAACGCTGCGAAGTGATTGGCGCCCGTGGGCCGTTTTTGATCGAGGATGAGCGGGCGTTGTTTGAGCGGCGGCAGATTGATGTGCTGATCAGCAAGAACAGCGGCAGCACGGCTACCGAGCCGAAGCTGGAAGTGGCACGGGAGCGGGGGGTGCCGGTGTTGGTTTTGAGGCGGCCGGTGTTGGCGCAGGTGGATATGGAGTTCACGACAGTCAACTCGGTACTGGAAGCATTCCAGTCTGTATGACGCAACACGAAACAAAGGTGGGAGCTGGCTTGCCTGCGATACAGACGACGCGGTCGTTCAGATACACCGCGGCGATGCCATCGCAGGCAAGCCAGCTCCCACACTGATCTGCGTCGGTCAGTCAGTTCCTCGCGGCGGCTGTCTGTCCAGCACCTTCGTGCACCCGATCAGCCAGCAACTCCGCCAGTTCGATCAACTGAGCAACGCCCAGCAATTCCTCTCGCTTCGATCCTTCCAGGCTAAACGCCAAGTCGCAACTCAGCGCGTTGGCCGAGGCAAGTGTTTCGATGAGGTTGATCAACAAGTCTTCGGTGCTGATTCCGTCGGTTACGGTGAACAGCCGAAAAGGGGGATTGGGGGTAGGTTTAATCATTGTGAAGCTCCTAAGGGAAGTGGAGCTGCCACTGATCGCCGCGACGCGATGGAGGGTGGCAGCTGTGCGCAGGTTCGCGGACCGGTCCCTAGGCAACCCGGCATACCCGAAGGTATCCCGCGCACAGCCGCCATAGCGCCGCACAGTAGACGATAAAAAAGCGCCAACTGAAAGCAGACGATGGCGCTTAGCGCCTATAGGGATCCGGGCCGCGACGCCCGCCCGCTGAGTTTGCAGCGGTGTACGGAGACTAGAGATTGAGTTTCCCAAGGACAACCGCCAATCGCTGTCGGAAATTTCTGTGGAAGGCCGCCACATTCGAATCGGGCACAATCCAAACTGTGGGAGCTGGCTTGCCTGCGATAGCATCACCTCAAACCAGCAGGAAGACCGAGTCGCCGGTATCGCAAGGTGCAATGACCTCGTAGGAAAACGCCTCAATCATCGACATCCTTTTGACAACCCCGCTTTAAAAACCGATTCGCCTTACAACCCCCTCCGAACCAGCCGGCTGGTTCAGCCAAAAGCCCTCGCCCTAAGCTCCCCTCTCGCAGTTTTGCACCAGAGTCTGCGATGGGGATGCACTGCTTTTGCGGCGCATCGTGACTTGTCATTCTGTATCCCAAGGAATACGATCAAAGATGATTCACTTCAAGAAATCCGAGCATTTCCTGGAGTGGCTTGATTCGTTAAACAATAAACCGGCCCGTGCACGCGTACTGGCAAGGTTGGATAACGCACAATCAGGTAACTTCGGAGACTGTGAAACAGTAGGAAATGGCGTTTCGGAAATGCGCATCCACTACGGCCCTGGATACCGGGTTTATTTCACTCGTAGAGAGGAGGTGGTTTACCTGTTGTTGATAGGCGGCGATAAATCAACGCAGAAACGCGATATCCAGCGCGCTAAGCAAATTGCAGCAGACTTTGAAAAAAAGGAGTAAGCCATGACTGAATTTACAGACTTCGACATAGCGGAGCACCTCAAGACTCCTGAAGATATGGCCGAGTATCTTGAAGCGTGCTTCGAGGAGGATACCGGTGACGGACTGCTTATTCGTTCAGCCCTCAACAACATCGCTCGCGCCCAAGGAATGACTCAAGTAGCCCGCGACGCCGGCCTCGGACGCGAAAGTTTATATAAAGCCCTCTCCAGCACTGGCAATCCCGAGTTCGCGACTATCATGAAGGTTATGAAAGCGCTCGGCCTGAAGCTGCACGCCACGGCTGATTGACAGCACTGCGACACCAAACCACACCGCCCCTTTTTACTTATCCCCCCCGATCAGGCTAAATACCCACCTGATCGATTAACCCTACGGATTGTCCGCCATGGCCCGTCAACGCTTTGCAATTGCCTGGATAGCCTGCCTTGCAGTGCTGTTCAATGCGTTTGCCATGCCGCTGGCGAGTGCGATGCAGCAGGCGGACGACCCGGTCAAGCAATTGCTGTGGGGCAGTTTCTGCTCCTCCAATGCCACCAAGCTGACGGCCATTGCCCTGGGCAAGCTGGAAATTCCAGCACCGCAGCAGGACGATCACTCCACCATGCAGCATTGCTGGTGCTGCTCCGGCTCGGCGCCATTAGTGGCGCTGCCGGGGCATTCGCCCACGCTGTATTTCGCACGATTCGACGCGGTGCAAGACCTGCCACCGCCGTCATTGCAATCCCCTGCCCCGCGCCAGCAATGGCCGAGCCTTAACCCCCGCGCCTCTCCAACGGTCTGATTTCTTCGCAAGTGAACTGCGTTTAGAACCGTTCTGGAGAACTGCCATGCTTAAATCTTCCCTGCTTCTGGCTGCGTTGTTGCTGCCGGTGTGTGCTGCTGCCAATGCCGAAGACTTCAAGGTCGGCGAACTGGTGGTCAGCGAACCCTGGTCCCAGGAGCTGCCGCCCAACGCGCCGACCGTCGCGGCGTATTTCGTGATTCATAACCAGGGCGAGCATGCGGATCGCCTGCTCAGCGTCGACACGCCCGTGGCCGCCAAGGCCGAGCTGCATGAGCATGTGATGCAGGGCGATCTGATGAAGATGCAGCAGGTGGCCAGCGTCGCGGTGCCGGCCAAAGGTGACCTGACGTTCGCGCCCATGGCCTACCACGTGATGCTGCTGGACCTGAAGGACCGCAGCGTATTGCGCGACGGCCAGCATTTCCCGCTGACCCTGAACTTCGAGAAAGCAGGACCCGTGAAGGTGGAAGTGTCGGTGCAGAAGCAACCGCCCATGGCCAGTCACGAGCACATGCACGCCCAGTAGATAAACCTTCGTGGGCGCCCCACGCGCCAGGTTGTCCCCACACCGCCGTAAGCCAATGAGCCTTATGCGCGGCAGCTGGATCAGCCTGTTCGCCATGCTGATGATCTTTATCGGTCCGCTGATTTCCCAAGCGATGCCGATGGATCATCACGCCGGTATGTCGATGGCAATGTCCATGGACGCCCCGAGCTGTCATGGCGATGCAAAGCCTGCCACCGACCACCACAAGGCCCCCGACGAGCACCACGTGCTTTGGGAAAAGTGCGGCTATTGCAGCCTGCTCTTCAGTTGCCCGGCGCTGCCTGGCAGCGTGTCGTTTGTCACCCTCGGCAGCCCGCCGCCCGCCAATGCCCTCACCCCCGCCCCACGCCTGGGCCATGCCCGGCAAACCGTGTTCCCCGGCGCCCGCAGCCGAGCCCCGCCCATCATCGCGTAAGCCCTTCACACCGTTACTTCACCCCGGCCGACTTTAGACAGACAGCCGCAGGCTGCTGGCCGTGTTGTTTACGAATGAATGATGGAATTTTTCATGTCCAGGTTTTCTGCTGACACCCGTTTGGGATGCACTCCCGTGTTCGCCGTTCTATGCGGCGCGCTGCTGGTTCCACAGGCCCATGCCGACGAGCACGCCGACCACAATGAACTGAGCCCGACGGTGATCACTGCGATCGCCCCCAGCTCCCCCCTGACCGTCGTCACCAACCCCAAGGACCCGCGCCAACCGGTGCCCGCCAGCGACGGCGGCGACTACCTCAAGACCATCCCCGGCTTCGCCCTGGTGCGCAACGGCGGCACCAATGGCGACCCGGTGCTTCGGGGCATGTTCGGCTCGCGCCTGAATATCCTCACCAACGGCAGCATGATGCTCGGTGCGTGTCCGGGGCGGATGGACGCGCCCACCTCCTATATCTCGCCGGAAACCTACGACAAGCTGACGGTGATCAAGGGCCCGCAAACCGTGCTCTGGGGCCCGGGCGCTTCGGCGGGCACAATCCTGTTCGAGCGCGGGCCCGAGCAGTTCGGCGAGCTGGGTACGCGGGTCAACGCGAGCATCCTGGCGGGCTCCAACGGGCGCTTCGATAAAGTCGTCGATGCGGCCGCCGGCGGGCCGTTGGGGTATGTGCGGGTGATCGGCAACCAAGCCCACGCCGATGACTACAAGGACGGCAACAACGACACCGTCGCCTCGCGCTACGACAAGTGGAACGGCGACGTGGCCGTGGGCTGGACCCCGGACGCCGACACCCTGCTGGAACTCACCGCCGGCCGTGGCGATGGCGAGGCCCGTTACGCCGGGCGCGGCATGGACGGTTCGCAGTTCTTGCGCGAAAGCCTCGGGCTGCGCTTCGAGAAATCCAACATCGGCGAGGTGCTGGACAAGGTCGAGGCGCAGGTCTACTACAACTACGCCGACCACGTGATGGACAACTACACCCTGCGCGTCCCGTCGGGCACCGGGATGATGGCCGGGCCCATGGCGGCCAACGTCGACCGCCGCACCCTCGGCGCCCGCATCAAGGCCACCTGGCGCTGGGCCGATGTGCAGTTGATCAGTGGCATTGATGCGCAAACCAACGAGCACCGCGAACGCAGCGCCATGGGCGTCGACACCTACAAGGACCTGCCCCGCAGCAAGGACGCCAACTTCCACAACTACGGCGTGTTCGGCGAACTGACCTGGTACGCCGCCGACCGCGACCGCCTGATCACCGGCGCCCGCGTCGACCGCGCCTCGGCCAAGGATTTCCGGCAAACCCTCAGCTCCGGGATGATGAGCAGCCCCAACCCCACCGCCGGCAACACCCGCGCCGATACGCTGCCATCGGGCTTTGTGCGCTATGAGCACGACCTGGCCGACAGCCCCACTACCCTGTACGCAGGGCTTGGGCACTCGGAGCGTTTTCCGGATTACTGGGAACTGTTTTCCCCCGACACCGGGGCAGCCGGAGCGGTGAATGCCTTCGACGGCGTGAAGCCCGAGAAAACCACCCAGCTGGATTTCGGCCTGCAATACAAGTCCGCCGACCTCGACGCCTGGGCTTCGGGCTACGTCGGCCAGGTGCGGGACTTCATCCTGTTCGACTACCAGCCGGGAATGATGGGCACCACCTCCCAGGCGCGCAATGTGGATGCGCGAATCATGGGCGGTGAATTGGGTGCGGCGTACAAGCTGACCTCACACTGGAAAGCCGACGCCACCTTCGCCTACGCCTGGGGCAAGAACACCAGCGACGGCAAACCGCTGCCGCAAATCCCGCCACTGGATGCACGCTTCGGGCTCACCTACAGCCAGGACGACTGGAGCGCCGGTGCCTTGTGGCGGGTGGTCGCGGCGCAAAACCGCATCGACCAGAACAAGGGCAACGTGGTCGGCAAGGACTTCGACAAGAGCTCGGGGTTTGGCGTGTTCTCGCTGAACGCGGCGTATCGCATCAACAAAAACTTCAAGGTCAGCACGGGCGTCGACAACCTGTTCGGCAAGGCGTACGCCGAGCACTTGAACCTGGCCGGCAATGCCGGGTTCGGCTACCCGGCCAATGACCCGCAAGCCATCAAGGAACCGGGGCGCACGCTCTGGACCAAGGTGGACATGAGTTTCTAAGAGCGTCGCAGGCAAGCCGGCTCCCACAGTTGAAATGCATTCCCCTGTGGGAGCGGGCTTGCCCGCGATGGCGGCCTCGATAACACAAAATTCCAAGCCTTTGCGGAGCACACCCTGATGAACCCACCAAAGATTTCCTTCTACAACCTGGCCTGGCGCTGGCATTTCTACGCCGGGCTGTTTGTCGCGCCGTTCATGGTGCTGCTGGCCCTGACCGGCATCATCTACCTGTTCAAACCCCAGCTCGACCCGCTGATGTACGGCCACCTGCTGACCGTGCAAAGCGCCGAGCACGCATTGAGTGCGGACGAGCAACTGCAACGCGCCCAGGCCGCCTACCCACAAGGCAAGATCAGCAAATACCTGCCGCCTGCCGACGCCACCAGCAGTGCGCAATTCGTGATGCGCAACGACGGGCACGAAGTGACCGTATTCGTCGACCCGTATCGCGGCACCGTACTCGGTGAGCAAGACGCGAAGAACAATCTGCAAGCCATCGCCCGTGCGCTGCATGGCGAATTGATGATCGGCACCGTCGGCGATCGCCTGGTGGAACTCGCCGCCGGCTGGGGCGTGATGCTGGTGATTTCGGGGCTGTATCTGTGGTGGCCGCGAGGCACGTCGGCGGCGGGCATTCTGTGGCCCCGGCTGGGCAGTCGCGGCCGTTTGTTCTGGCGCGATTTGCACGCGGTCGCGGGCTTCTGGGGTGCGGCCTTTCTGCTGGTGATGCTGCTCAGCGGCATGACCTGGACCGGCTTCTGGGGCAAGCAATACGCCGAGCTGTGGAATAAATTTCCGGCGGCGATGTGGAACAACGTTCCCCAGTCCGACCAACAGGCCCGCAGCCTCAACACGGCGAGCCAACAGACCGTGCCCTGGGCCATGGAAAACACGCCGATGCCGATGTCCGGCGACCACGCCGAGCACATGAACCACGCCGGCATGAGCCACGGCCCCGCGGCCCCGGGCATCCGCCTGCAACAGGTGGTAGACCTCGCTCAGTCGCGCAAGGTCGAGCCCGGCTACAGCATCACCTTCCCCACCACCGCCGAAGGCGTATTCACTGTCGCGGTGTTCGCCAACGACCCGCGCAACGACGCCACCCTGCATGTGGATCAATACACCGGCAAGGTCCTCGCCGATGTGCGCTGGGAGCAGTACAACGGTGTGGCCCGCGCCACCGAAATGGGCGTGATGCTGCATGAAGGCAAGATGTTCGGGCCGGTCAACCAGATCATCGTGCTGCTGATTTGCCTGATGATCCTGCTCAGCGCCGTCAGCGGTGTGGTGATCTGGTGGAAGCGTCGTCCACAGGGCGGGCTGGGCGTTCCGCCGTTGCGTCACGACCTGCCGAAATGGAAAACCGCGATGGTGATCATGCTCGGGCTGGCGATTGTCTTTCCGCTGGTGGGCGCCTCGTTGATCGTGGTCTGGGCGTTGGACCGGCTAGTGCTTTCACGCGTGTTTGGCCAACGTGAATCTGCCTCAGGTTCAGCATGAAGCAGGCGAGATGCCCTGCTTAGAGGCGTTATGTAGTCTTGCGCGGGCTTTCGCCCACGCCATGCGAAGTGTTACATTATAACACTTAGTGTATTTCCCGACTCGCCGCGCCCTGCGGCGAGTACCGCCTCGAAGAAGCGATTTATCGTCCGATGAACAAGTACCTTGCGTCCGGCCTGTGCCTGCTCGCCCTGCAAAACAGCGCCCAGGCCCTGACTCTTCCCGCCAGTGCCGTCTCCGCGCCGGCGGTCGATGACGAGCGCGTCGACCTGAACACCCCGACCACCGCAGGTTCGCGCCTGAACCTTACAGCCCTGCAAACCCCTGGCAGCGTTGAAAGCCAGACCGGCGAGCAGATTCGCGCACGGGGCGATGCCACAGTGCAGGACGCTATTTCCCGCGCCACCGGCATCAGCCGCACCGGCACCCCGGGCGACGGCGGCACCTCATTGTCGGCGCGCGGTTTTACCGGCCAGAGTTCGGTGCTGCAACTGTACGACGGCGCCCGCATGTTCGATGGCGCGGGCACGTCTACCTTCCCGGTCGACACCTGGTCCGTGGAGCGTGTGGACGTGCTGCGCGGCCCGGCCTCGGTGATGTATGGCCAGGGCGCCACCGGGGCGGTGATCAACACGATCCCGAAGAAGCCCTTCGAAGGCGAGATCGAAAACCATATCCGCCTGGGCTACGGTTCTTATGATCGCCAGCAGCAAGCCCTGGACAGCGGCGGCTCGCTGACCGACACCCTGAGCTACCGCCTGAACATCAACCGCCTGCGCAGCAACGGTTTCATCGACCGTGGCGACTCCGGCAGCGACTTCGTCAGCGGAGCCCTGCGCTGGCAGGCGGCCGACAACCTGAGCTTCACCCTGGCCACTGACTACGGCGACCAGACCCCGCAAAACGACTACGGCACGCCATTGATCAACGGCCAGTTGCACAAGGGCCTGCGGGACAAGAACTACAACGTCAGCAACGATATCCAGCACTACAACGACCAGTGGACGCGCCTGACCAGCGAGTGGCAGATCAACGATAACGTCACGGCCACCAACGAACTGTCGTACCTGAAAAACCAGCGCCGCTGGCAGAACGCCGAGAGCTACAACGCTGTCGACGGCGGCCTGGTACGCCAGAGCTACCTGGGCATCAAGCACAATCAGGAACAGGTCGGCGACCGCCAGACCTTCACCTTCAAACACACCCTGTTCGGCCTCGACAGCCAGACCGTGACAGGTGTCGAGTACAACCGCATTCGCTTCCGCCTGGCCAGCAACTCGCCGTTCGATGACGTCACGAATGCCGGCCAGCCAGTGGACATCCTGCACCCGGTGCCGCAGCCGTTTGAAAGTGCCGACCCGTTCATTCCGCAGTCAGTGAGCACCACCAGGCAGCTGGCGGCCTTCGCCGAAAACCGCCTGCAACTGACCGACAAGCTGTCGCTGATCACCGGTGTGCGCCGCGATTACCTGCACATTGATCGTGAAGACCTGACACAGGACCACAACGACTCTAACAAGACCCTCACCGGCAACAACTGGAAAGCCGGCCTGGTCTACGCCATCACCCCGGACACCTCGGTGTACGGCCAGTACGCCACCAGCACCGACGGCGTCGGCAGCCTGATCACCCTGAGCCCGAGCCAGCAGAATTTCGGCCTGTCCACCGCCAAACAGACCGAGATCGGCCTCAAGCAAGCGTTCTGGGACTCGCGCGGCGAATGGACCCTGGCGGCCTACCACATCGTCAAAAAGAAACTGTTGGTCAGCATTCCCGGCACCGACTTGAAAGAACAAGTGGGCCAGCAATCCTCCAACGGCCTGGAAGCCAGCCTCGACCTGCAACTGCCAAACGCCTGGCAGTTGCAAGCCAACGCCGCCATCGTGCGGGCGCAGTACGACGACTTCTCCGAAGTGGTCAACGGCCAGGCCGTGTCCCGCGACGGCAACCGCCCCACCGACGTGCCGCGCCGCACCGCCAACCTGTGGCTGAGCAAAGCGGTGACCGACGACATCCGCGCGGGTGCCGGCGTGCGTTATGTCGACGCGCGTTTCGCCAACACCGCCAACACCAGCGAAGTGCCGAGCTACACCGTGGTGGACGCCACCGTGTCATGGAAAGCCATGCGCAACACGACATTGGGCCTGCAATTGAATAACCTGTTCGACCGCACCTACGCCGTCAGCCAATACAATGACGGCCAGCAATGGATTCTTGGCGAGCCCAGGTCGTTCTTTGTGACGGCGGACTACACCTTCTAATGAGAACGGCATGACCTCACTCAATCTCACCGACCTCGCCTGGACCCCACCAGGCCACGAGCACTGTCATCACCAGTTCCAACTGCGTGACGCCAGCCTGCACGTGAGCGCCGGTGAATTTGTCGGGCTGATCGGCCCCAACGGCAGCGGCAAGACCAGCCTGCTGCGTTGCGCCTATCGGTTCAGCAAACCGGCCGAGGGTGAGGTGCTGCTGGAACACCAGAACGTGTGGAAGCAATCTTCGAAGTGGTGCGCACAGCGTATCGCTGTGGTGCTCCAGGAGTTTCCCGACGCGTTCGGCCTGCGGGTGGATGAAGTGGTCGCCATGGGCCGCACACCTCACAAGGGCCTGTTCGACAGCGACACGGTTGAAGACCGCAACCTGATCCGCCAGGCCCTGGATAACGTCGGCCTGCTGGGCTTTGAAGACCACGCCTTCGCCACCCTCTCGGGCGGTGAAAAGCAGCGGGTGATCCTCGCCCGCGCCCTGGCCCAGCAACCGCAACTGCTGATCCTCGACGAACCGACCAACCACCTCGACCCGCGCTACCAGCTGCAACTGCTGCAACTGGTCAAGCGCCTGAACATCGGCACCCTCGCCAGCATCCACGACCTGAACCTGGCCGCCGCGTTCTGTGATCGCCTGTACGTGATCAACCACGGGCGCATCGTCGCCAGCGGCACGCCTCACGCAGTGCTGACCGCCGAACTGCTGCGCGAGGTGTTCGGCGTTGAAGCATTGATCGACACCCACCCCTTGTCCGGCTACCCCCGAATTACCTGGATAACCCAACCATGATCCTGCGCTCCCTGCTGTCTCTCGCTTTGCTGCTCGGCACTTCCCAGGCGTTCGCCGAAGCGACCCGTTACCCGCTGAAAATCCAGAGTTGCAACCGCGAAGTGAGCTTCGCCGAGGCGCCGAAACACGCGGTCAGCCACGACATCAACATGACCCAGATGATGCTCGCCCTGGGCCTCAAGTCGCACATGGCCGGCTACAGCGGGGTCACCGGCTGGAAGTCGGTGACCCCGGAAATGGCGCAGATCCTCGACGGGCTGCCGGAACTGGCGAGCAAATACCCGTCGGTGGAAACCCTGCTGAATGCCAACGTCGACTTCTTCTTCGCCGGCTGGGACTACGGCATGCGCGTCGGTGGCGACCTCACCCCGCAAACCCTGCAGCCGCTGGGCATCAACGTCTATGAGCTGACCGAGTCCTGCGCCTTCGTGATGAAGCGCCCGGCCGCCACCCTGGAAGACACCTACAACGACCTGCGCAACCTGGGCAAGATCTTCGACGTACAGGACCGCGCCAACGCACTGATCGCGCAGATGCAGGCGCAGGTCGCCGACGTGCAGAAAACCCTGCCTGCCGAAAAGCCTCGGGTATTCCTCTACGACAGCGGTGAAGACCGCGCCATGACCTCCGGCCGCCTGGGCATGCCCCAGGCGCTGATCGACGCCGCCGGTGGGCGCAACATTCTCGACGACGTGGACGCCAGCTGGACCCGCGTCAACTGGGAAACCGTGGTGGAGCGCAACCCGCAGGTCATCGTGATCGTCGACTACAGCGAAATCACCGCAGACCAAAAAGAGCAGTTCCTGCTGAACAACCCGGCCCTGCAATCGGTGGACGCGATCAAGAACCAGCGCTTTATCGTGATTCCCTACGTGCAGGCCACGCCGGGCATCGACAACGTGCTGGCGGTTGAAACCCTGGCCAAGGGGTTCCACGGCGAATGATCACCCGTCGCTACGCCCTGCTGCTGAGTGCCCTTGGCGCGTTGTTGCTGATCTCGTGCGTGGTCTCGCTGGGGTTCGGCTCGGCGCGGGTGCCGGTGGACGTGGTGTGGCGAATTTTGCTGCACAAAGCCTTCGGCCTTGGCGAGGTGGACTGGAGCGCAGGGCAGGAACACATCGTGTGGCTGATCCGCGTGCCGCGCATGTTGCTCGGGGCGTTGGTGGGCGCCGGGCTGGCGTTGATTGGTGCGGTGTTGCAGGCCGTCACACGCAACCCGCTGGCGGACCCGCACCTGCTGGGCGTGACCTCCGGCGCCACCCTGGGCGCGGTGATTGTGGTGCTGCATGTGGGCGAAGTGATCGGTTTGCTCACCCTGCCTATCGCGGCGTTTATCGGTGCCTTGTTGAGCATGATCGTGGTGCTGGCGGTGGCCAGTCGCAACGGTCGGCTGGAGAGCGACCGGTTGCTGCTGTGCGGTGTGGCGGTGTCGTTCGTGATGATGGCGGTGGCCAACCTGCTGCTGTTCATGGGTGACCATCGCGCGGCGTCGGCGGTGATGTTCTGGATGCTCGGCGGCCTCGGCCTGGCGCGCTGGGAGTTGCTGGCAATTCCCTTCGCCACGGTGTTGCTGGGGCTGGTGCTGCTGCTGGGCATGGCGCGTCCGTTGAACGCGCTGATGGCCGGTGAACAGACTGCCGTGACCCTGGGCCTGAACGCGCGCAACGTGCGGCTCAAGGTGTTTTTGATCGCCTCGCTGATGACTGGCGTGCTGGTGTCCATCAGCGGCTCCATCGGCTTTGTCGGGCTGATGGTGCCGCACATTGCCCGGCGTCTTGTGGGCGCCGAGCATCGCCGGCTATTGCCGGTGTGCGTGCTGTTGGGCAGCGTGTTCCTGGTGTGGGTCGATGTGGCCGCCCGCACGATGATCGCCCCCGAAGACCTGCCCATCGGCGTGGCCACGGCGGCCATCGGCGGGCTGTTTTTTATCGGCTTGATGCGCAAGCGTTAAACACCGGCGCAGCCTTCAAAGCTCATCTCGATCCCGCCCAAACTCCATGTCATCTTCGCCCGACCCTTGCAGCTCGTCGGCTTGCCACTCCTCACCCACCGCGCCACGGTGGGTCCAGAACGCGTCGGTGTCGAGCACGGAGAGGTTGCCGAACACCCTCAGGCGCCCGACCAACTCACTGGGAGACGGCGGCAAGCTGGGTTGCAGCAGCGCAATCTCCTGGGTCGAAAAGCTCGGGATGTATTTGAGCAACGCGCCTCCCCGGCATGTCAGATAGCAACTTTCACCCCCCGGCGAATTACGCTGCAGCACTGCTACATAGCGTCGCAAATCCTGAACGGCGACGAAATTGTCCAGCAGGCTCTGGTCGATTTCCGCTTTGCTTGATGTCGACGGGATGACTTTGTAGAACGCCTGCACTGCGGCGATCACGTACGGATGAAGCGAATGCGAGGGGGGCAGGTACAGCCCTGCGTGATCGCTCCAGAACAACAGGTCAAGGGTCGTGCGGTTCTCGTCGACTACATTCACGTCTTGCACCGGGTCGAGCGCGACATAGCCGGGTGTCAGGGGAGGCACCAGAACGGCGCCCAGATAGTCTTTTCCCGAGAAAGGTCCCACGCGATCCCGGGCAGACCGGGCCGCATCATCGGCATGGGTAAACAGCGGGCCGCAAAATGAATGGAGATGCGGATTGTCGCTGAAGCTGTGTGGTTTCCTCTCGGAATGCCATTGCGCGGAGACCGGTTCCTGGCGACCCCAAATCCGGCTCGTCAACCGGATATACAGGTCGCCCTTGGTGGCCAGGTCCAGAACGTAGTCCTGCACGCGCATGGAACCTTCGAGCAGCCGCGTACTGACGCTGTGTGCCTCATTGACCAAACCGTATACCGCATCCGTTGCCGTCAGCTGATAGCTGAGCAATGCACCGTCGGCACAGAGCAGATACAGCGGGGGCACACGCCCGTTGGCCGAGTTCTTGACGAAGTTCAGCGCATTGGCGATCTCCTGCGGCCCGAAGAAGCTGTAGACCATGTCATCACCAGGTTCGCTGATCGCCTCGTTGTGGGCGCACAAGTACAAACCCTCGATGCGGTACCCCTGGGGCAACTGGCCGCCGACAAACACTTGTGCAAGCCGGGCGTAACTGTCCCTCACCAGTGGCAAGGTGGCCATGTACAGCGGCTGCTTGATTGCCTTGAGTACGTAACCAAACGCCAGTTGGGCAGTCGGTTTGTACAGCAGTTGAACATGACGCACCGCATCGAAGGCACGGGTAAATATCGGGCTGCAGGGCGGGTCGGCCTGGGTTGCACGGATCAACAGCGGCGGCGTGGGAAAGATATTGGCAATGAACGCCTCCCTGACCGGACGTGCAGGCCCCCACAACACACTGCCCTCAATCACGCGCAAGCTGCCCGCCTTCGCGACCTGAGTCACAAAGTCCAACGGCCGCAGTGTGCCTTCACGAATCTGCTGTTCGACCTGGTTGTCTGCGTAGTCCCCCCGGACCAGGTTGCGCGCCGCCAGCCTGTTTTTGAGGGCCTCTTCAAGGGCGGAATTCGACAGCTGGTAACTGAGGATAGAACCGTGAAAACCCAAGACATATTCACGCTTGATGTGCGCCTCGCGGTGCAACAAGGTCGACAACACCGCCGTGGGGATCATGCCGGTGTAGATGGCTTTTTCGGTGGCTGACAACAGGATCGGCACCTCCTGCTCCACCAGCGATGAGTATCGCGCGACGATCGTACTGCCCGTCGGATAAAGGCCCTTGGTAACGATTTGCCCAGGGTAAATCCAGTCGATGGTGAAGCCCCGTGGAGGCACCGCCAACGGCTCGGTCGCCGCAAACAAACCATTGCGCAACCTGAGGACCACCCCGCCATAGATACGACGACGGCCCTCACCGACCAGCGCCGCGACATGGCGCACAGCATCATCGGGGCTGGCAAACGCCGGGCTCAAGCGCCGTCGCATGATGTTCTCGTAGCCCGACCAGGCACCACTCACCGCCCCCAATTTGTCCCAACATGGGCTGGTGCGCACCACATGAAGCTGCCCGCGTTGCGCCCAGGTCCTGACAAAGTCCAGTACCGGTGTCTGACCAGACGCCAGCAATGCCTCGCTCTCTTCAAATTCGGCGTCCACCGGCCCACCCCTGCCGATGGTAATGGGTGACGGTACGTACCGCAGCAGCGCGCCCTCAAGGTTGGAAAAGTACACCGGCAGGTTGCTGCCGTTGTTGTATTTGCGGCCCCTGCGCACCGAGTCGTAGAGCGCGACGTACAGCACATTCGGCCTCACGAAATAAGCCGTCAGCCAGTCGATTGCCGCGTTCAAGCCCGTAGGCTTCCATTGTTGCGAGCGAAACAGGCTGTGCAGCACAAAGCCATTGGGAAACCGGTAGTCACCGCCGCCGGTCGCGGCAAACAGACTATTGAGTTTGAACAGGGTGTTAACCCCATCAATACACACCACCTCAGTGGCAATGAACTGCTGCTTGTCCTGGTGTTTGAGCACAAACGCAAAACAGTCCTGTGACGCCAGGTTGCGCCCATGCACCCGCGCATGCAGATTTCGCGCAGCCAGATCGGCCGTGGTAAATACCGCCCCGTAAGTGGTGTAGTCGGGCGGGCCGAGTCGGCGGGCGTAGTTGAAATGTGGCAGCCAATTGCGCTGAACCTTCGCGCGTGGCCCCCATAAAGGATTGCCGTCGATCACTCTCAAATCGCCGCTTTCAGCCAGCCGGGCAACCCACTGGGCTGGCTTGACCGCGTCGATGGCGAACGGCTCAATTCTGGAGGTGCTGCCGGGTGTATAGGACAACAACACGTCTTGCCCGCCCGACAGATAAGCCGTTTGCTGCGATGCGATGACCGAGCGCGCTTCCTCGGGGGAAAACACCTGCAGATTGATCAACGCCTCTTCTCGCGACCAGCGACGCTGCTCGACCCAGGCAGGGTCTACCATCGACAGTGCTGGATGGGAGCCGTAACGCCCGTGCAACTCATAGTTCGGCGGAGGAATCAGCGGGCCCTGGGCATCCACCGGGAAAAACAGTGTGCCGTCAAACGGATTGGTCGGGCTTTCCACTGGCCGGGTGGCGATAAAACGCCCGTCGTCACCCTTGAGGATATAACCGCCGTAGTAACGGTCCCGACGATTACCGATCTGTTCATGGGCGTACACCGCCGCATCGGTGGCAGAGAGAAATGAGCCGTTCCAACTCATGGCGTGCAACGAGGTCAGCAACGCGGAGCGTGTATCCACCGGCCCCACATCGCGCCACAGTGCGCCTGGCTGCACCACTGACAACTCGGTGACGGCAATTACTCGACGCACATAGTCCCTCGGGCTCAGGGTACCGTCCGCCAGCGCCGCCTGGGCGCCATTGTCGTCGAGTACGCCGTCAGGGCTCTGGTTGACCAGATCGCCCGCCGCACTGGCATGTGGCACCTTGATCTTGAGCAGTGCGCCATCTGCGACCTGCGCGTAAAGCCCCAGCCCAAGGCCCGGCTCCTGATTGATCCGGGTCGCACGCGCCTGGTTGATGGCAGACATCATCTGCGCCGGGGTCACAAAGGTGGAATACAACCAGCCTTCCCTGGCACTGACTTCGGTTTCCGAAGGGGAGGCACGAACGTAGATGGCCTCAATGCCATGGTTGGCGGGTAACGCCCACTCGTTGTCGGCCTTCTTCGGAAAAACCCCAGTGGGTGAGAACAACGGCTGGCTCTGTGCGCTGGGAAAGGTCGCGACGTAGCGCTCCTCACCTGCCTGCTTGAGGACAAAACCAAATGAGTTAACCGCCGATTCAACCTGTGCGGCCTTCACCGCGTCTTCAGCACGGGTGAATATCGAGGTGCAGAGCGGTGGCGTCAGCGCCTTGGAGGTGAAGGGCTCGAACACCACCCAGTCCGCCGGTACTTTGCCTGCGTCGCCGCCCCACAAGGCGGTCGGCACGATCAGGCTGAGTTCGCCCAGCGTAGAGATTTTTTTCACCAGTTGATCGAATGAGCCGTATACCCCGACGGGATTACCCGGTCTTTTTCCGCTCCGGATCCACAGGGCGAAGCGGTGCTCTTGATACGAACCGCTGGGCGCGTAGCGAATCAGCGAGCCATCGGGGCCGGAGAGATACGCGGCCGGGAAGAACTCCCTATCATCAACGTCATGAGTAAAATCCGAGCCCGAGAAAAACCCCAGGAAAGCTTTCACCATCCGTGCATCAAATGAAGGATTCCGCGCCTGGATGAGGGCATGTTGCGCCGGGTGCGAATGGTAGCTGGCCACACAGGTGTAGCCCTTGGGCTGCTGGTAGTAACCTTCGGCGCTGAGCGCCAGGACCTTGAGCAAATCGAACTGCATGTCGGCGCCGGGCAGCGGTTCGGTGGCAAAGTACTTACCCGTCGCATCCCGCAGGATCACACCGCCGTACTCGCGCTCCCGGCGCGTGCCGATTTGCAGGTGAGCCCAGTAAGCCGCGTCCTCTTCCTTTAAAAATGCCGGACTCACTGGAGGCAGGCGTGTGACGCCCCGGTTTGAAGCGGCCGCACGTTGTTGCCGCGATAGTCTGATAGCCATGAAAAACTCCTTGTCAGGCGGATGTGTCTTTTCAGTTGGCTAGCATTCTCGCCACACCCGCCTGTGCCCAAGCGGTAGGTAATTAGCGTGCAGCACCGTTAGGGTGCGCCGCCGTGCACGACCGCCGCCCAACGCTTCGACTTGGTGCGCCGCCCCACAAAGTGGCGCCCGAAACCCTCATAAACAGGCGATCTCCCCCCTCGGCACAGCCTTTGCAAAAGCCTGTGCAACGCCCTCATAACAACATTGAGTTCCTGGAGATCGCACAATGAAGCGTCGCAGCTTGATCAAGGCTTTCACACTGTCCGCATCCATCGCCGCGATGGGCATGACCTGGACCGTACAGGCCGCCGAGACCATCAAGGTCGGCATCCTGCACTCGCTGTCCGGGACCATGGCGATCTCCGAGACCTCGCTGAAAGACATGGCGCTGATGACCATCGACGAAATCAACGCCAAGGGTGGTGTGAACGGCAAGATGCTCGAACCGGTAGTAGTCGACCCCGCGTCGAACTGGCCGCTGTTCGCTGAAAAAGGCCGGCAGTTGCTGACCCAGGACAAGGTCGCCGTGGTGTTCGGTTGCTGGACCTCGGTGTCGCGCAAATCGGTACTGCCGGTGTTCGAAGAGCTCAACGGCTTGCTGTTCTACCCGGTGCAATACGAAGGCGAAGAGATGTCGCCCAACGTGTTCTATACCGGTGCGGCGCCAAACCAGCAGGCGATCCCGGCGGTGGAATACCTGATGAGCGAAGAAGGCGGCGGCGCCAAGCGTTTCTTCCTGCTGGGCACCGACTACGTGTACCCGCGCACCACCAACAAGATTTTGCGTTCGTTCCTGCACTCCAAAGGCGTAGCGGATAAAGACATCGAAGAGGTCTACACCCCGTTCGGCCACAGCGATTACCAGACCATCGTGGCCAACATCAAAAAATTCTCGGCCGGCGGCAAGACCGCGGTGATCTCCACCGTGAACGGCGACTCCAACGTACCGTTCTATAAAGAACTGGCCAACCAGGGCCTGAAAGCCACCGACGTGCCGGTCGTCGCCTTCTCCGTGGGCGAAGAAGAACTGCGCGGCATCGACACCAAGCCATTGGTGGGCAACCTCGCGGCCTGGAACTACTTCCAGTCGGTGGAGAACCCGGTGAACAAGAAATTCGTGGCCGACTGGAAAGCCTACGCCAAGGCCCACAACTTGCCGGGCGCGGACAAAGCCGTGACCAACGACCCGATGGAAGCCACCTACGTGGGCATCCATATGTGGGCGCAGGCGGTGGAGAAAGCCAAGTCCACCGACGTCGACAAAGTGCGTGAAGCCATGGCCGGGCAGACCTTTGCCGCGCCGTCCGGTTTCACCCTGACCATGGACAAGACCAACCACCACCTGCACAAGCCGGTGATGATCGGTGAGATCCAGTCCGACGGGCAGTTCTCGGTGGTGTGGCAGACCCAGGAGCCGATCCGTGCCCAGCCGTGGAGCCCGTACATTCCGGGGAATGACAAGAAGCCGGATTACGCCGTCAAGAGCAACTGAACCAAGGGGTGTCGGCACCTGAGAGCTGACACAAACCCTGTGGGAGCTGGCTTGCCTGCGATGCGGACACCTCGGTATGTCTGATGCACCGCTATCGCAGGCAAGCCAGCTCCCACATTTGTTCGAGCAAGGCCCAAGAATATGCCCACTGCCCTCCACCGCTTCATCCTCGCCGTCCTGCTGTTGCTGCCCTTCGCCGCACACGCCAGCGACGCCGAAGACTTCCTCGCCGCCAACCCGATGCAACAAGCCAAGCTGCTCCAGGACTGGGCCGCCCAGCCCGACCCGGCACGCATCGAGCTGGTGGACGCCCTGCAACAAGGCCAGATCACCGTCAACGGTGAAGCCAAAACCGTACGCCTGAACAACCGCCTGCGCGGCCTCATCGACAACGTACAAGCGAGCCAGGCACTGCTCGCCGCCGACCCCAAGGTGCGCCTCGCCGCCGCGCAAACCCTGCAAAAAAGCGCTACACCTGCGCAGCTGAAATTCCTCGACCAGCAACTCGCCGGCGAAACCAACGACGACGTGCACGTGGCCCTGAGCCTCGCCCTGGCCAACCTGCAATTGGTGGACGCCGACCCGGCCGTGCGCCTCGCCGCTGTGCGCTTGCTCGGCGGTACCGGCGACCCGCTGGCCCGTACCCGCCTGGAAGCCTTGCTCGCCCCCGGTGTCGAAGCCGACGCCGCCGTGCACACCGCCGCCGAAACCAGCCTGGCCCAGGTCAAGCGCAAGCTGATGGTGGGCGAGATCCTCGGCCAGGCCTTCAGCGGCATGTCCCTGGGTTCGATCCTGCTGCTGGCCGCGCTCGGCCTGGCGATCACGTTCGGCCTGCTCGGGGTGATCAACATGGCCCACGGCGAAATGCTGATGCTCGGCGCCTACTCCACCTACGTGGTGCAGTTGCTGATGCAGCGCTACGTGCCCCAAGCCATCGAGTTCTACCCGCTGATCGCGCTGCCGGTGGCGTTTTTTGTCACCGCCGCCATCGGCATGGCCCTGGAGCGCACGGTGATTCGTCACCTCTACGGTCGCCCTCTGGAAACCCTGCTCGCCACCTGGGGCATCAGCCTGATGCTGATCCAGCTGGTGCGCCTGGTGTTCGGTGCGCAGAACGTTGAAGTGGCCAACCCGGAGTGGCTCTCCGGCGGGATTCAGGTGTTGCCCAACCTGGTGCTGCCGTACAACCGCATCGTGATCATCGCCTTCGCGCTGTTCGTGGTGGTGCTGACCTGGCTGCTGCTGAACAAGACACGCCTGGGCCTGAACGTACGGGCCGTGACCCAGAACCGGAACATGGCGGCCTGCTGCGGCGTGCCCACCGGGCGCGTGGACATGCTCGCCTTTGGCCTCGGCTCCGGCATCGCAGGCTTGGGCGGCGTAGCCCTGAGCCAGATCGGCAACGTCGGCCCGGACCTCGGCCAGAGCTACATCATCGACTCGTTCCTGGTGGTGGTGCTCGGCGGTGTCGGCCAACTAGCTGGCAGCGTCATGGCCGCCTTCGGCTTAGGTATCGCCAACAAGATTCTCGAACCGCAGATCGGTGCCGTGCTCGGCAAGATCCTGATCCTCGCGCTGATCATTCTGTTTATCCAGAAACGCCCGCAAGGACTCTTCGCACTGAAAGGACGGGTGATCGACTGATGAACCAGCCATTGATGCTCACAGCCGCGCAAAAGGCCGGCCCCAAGTTGACCGTCGCGGTCGGCGCAGTGGTGCTGAGCCTGCTGCTGGCGTTGCCATTGTTCTCGCTGCTGTCACCGGAAAATCCGCTGCACGTTTCCGCCTACACCCTGACGCTGGTGGGCAAGATTCTGTGCTACGCCATCGTCGCCCTCGCGCTGGATTTGGTGTGGGGTTATGCCGGGATGTTGTCCCTCGGCCATGGCCTGTTCTTTGCGCTGGGCGGCTATGCGATGGGCATGTACCTGATGCGCCAGGCCTCCGGTGATGAACTGCCGGCGTTCATGACGTTTTTGTCGTGGACCGAGCTGCCGTGGTACTGGACCGGCACCAGCCACTTCCTCTGGGCCATGTGCCTGGTGGTGTTGGCGCCGGGATTGCTGGCGCTGGTGTTTGGCTTCTTCGCCTTTCGCTCGCGGATCAAGGGCGTGTATTTCTCGATCATGACCCAGGCCCTGACGTTTGCCGGGATGCTGTTGTTCTTCCGCAACGAGACCGGGTTTGGCGGCAATAACGGCTTTACCAATTTCCGCAGCATCCTCGGGTTTGGCATCACCGAACCGGGCACCCGGGCGGCGTTGTTTGTGGCCACCGTGGCGCTGTTGGTGGCGAGCCTGTACATCGGCTGGCGCCTGGCCCAGAGCAAGTTCGGCCGGGTGCTGACCGCGCTGCGGGATGCGGAAAACCGCCTGATGTTCTGCGGTTACGACCCACGCGGCTTCAAGCTGTTTGTGTGGGTGTTGAGCGCGGTGTTGTGCGGTTTGGCGGGGGCGTTGTATGTGCCGCAAGTGGGCATCATCAACCCCAGCGAGATGTCGCCAACCAACTCCATCGAAGCCGCTGTGTGGGTGGCCCTCGGTGGTCGCGGAACATTGATCGGCCCGTTGCTGGGCGCCGGTGTGGTCAACGGCATGAAGAGCTGGTTCACCGTGGCCTTTCCTGAGTACTGGCTGTTCTTCCTCGGGGCGCTGTTCATCATCGTCACCCTGTATTTGCCCAAGGGCGTGATCGGCCTGCTGAAGAAAAGGGGCGACCAATGAGAATCACAGCGACGGCCGAATTCATGCTCGAACCCATCCTCGAACCGAACAAAGACCAGGGCAGTGCCCGCGATGCCATCGGCCTCGGCCAGGCGGCAGGCAAAGGCCTGAACACCCGCCACGGCACGATCCTGACCCTGGAAGACATCAGCGTCAGCTTCGACGGCTTCAAGGCGTTGAACGACCTGAACCTGTACATCGGTGTCGGCGAATTGCGCTGCATCATCGGCCCCAACGGCGCGGGCAAGACCACGCTGATGGACGTGATCACCGGCAAGACCCGGCCCAGCCACGGCAAGGCCTGGTTCGGCGAAACCCTTGACCTGACCAGCATGAGCGAAGTGCAGATCGCCCAGGCCGGCATCGGGCGCAAGTTCCAGAAACCCACGGTGTTCGAAGCCCTCAGCGTGTTCGAAAACCTCGAACTGGCGCAGAAGACCGACAAGTCCGTATGGGCCAGCCTGCGGGCGCGCCTGAGCGGTGAACAGAAAGACCGCATCAGCGAAGTGCTCGACACCATCCGCCTCACCGCTTCGGTCAATCGCCCCGCCGGCTTGCTGTCCCACGGCCAGAAGCAGTTCCTGGAAATCGGCATGCTGCTGATGCAAGACCCGCAACTGTTGCTGCTGGACGAACCGGTGGCGGGCATGACCGACGCCGAAACCGAATTCACCGCCGAGCTGTTCAAGCGCCTGGCAGGCAAGCATTCGCTGATGGTGGTGGAGCACGACATGGGGTTTGTCGGTTCGATTGCCGACCACGTGACCGTGTTGCACCAGGGCAGCGTGCTGGCGGAAGGGTCGCTGGAACAGGTGCAGGAAAATGAGCGGGTGATCGAGGTTTACCTCGGTCGCTGATGCTTTATGTGGGAGCTGGCTTGCCTGCGATGGCATCGACACGGTGCAACTGATACACCGAGTCGCCTGCATCGCAGGCAAGCCAGCTCCCACAAGGAATTGAGGAGGTTTTGAACATGCTGCAAGTCGACAAGCTGCACCAGTACTACGGCGGTAGCCACATCCTGCGCGGGCTTTCCTTTGAGGTGAAAGTCGGCGAAGTCACCTGCCTGCTGGGCCGCAACGGCGTGGGCAAGACCACCTTGCTCAAGTGCCTGATGGGTTTGCTGCCCGCCAAGGAAGGTGCGGTGAACTGGGAAGGCAAGGCCATTACCGGTTTCAAACCGCACCAGCGCGTACACGCCGGGATCGCCTATGTGCCTCAGGGCCGGGAGATTTTTGGCCGGCTGACGGTGGAAGAAAACCTGCTGATGGGCCTGTCCCGTTTCCCCGGCGCCGAGGCCAGGGAAGTGCCGGCGTTCATCTACGAGCTGTTCCCGGTGCTGCTGCAAATGAAGCAGCGCCGTGGCGGTGATTTGTCCGGTGGCCAACAACAGCAGCTGGCGATCGGCCGGGCCCTGGCCAGCCGCCCGCGCCTGTTGATCCTCGACGAGCCCACCGAAGGCATCCAGCCGTCGGTGATCAAGGAGATCGGCGCGGTGATCAAAAAACTCGCGGCACGCGGTGACATGGCAATTCTGCTGGTGGAGCAGTTCTACGATTTTGCTGCTGAACTGGCCGACCAGTACCTGGTGATGTCCCGGGGCGAAATCGTCCAGCAGGGGCGTGGAGAAAATATGGAAAGCGAGGGTGTGCGCGGGCTCGTTACGATCTAATCTGTAGCGTCCTAACGATAAGCACTGACCATGACCCTACCAGCCCCCACCGCGCTGTTCACCCCCAGCTGGCACGCCGAGCTGGAACTCGGCTACGCGCGTTTCGGCGACACCACACGCCCGGTGATGCGCCGCCACCTCGGCCCGCTGCGGGTGCAAAAGCACCTGTACGCCGAGGGCCCCGAGGTGTGCCAGCACATCATCGTGCACCCGCCGGGCGGGATTGCCGGCGGTGATCGCCTCGATATCACAGCGCATGTGGCCGAAGGTGCCTGGGCGCAATTGACCAGCCCCGGCGCGGCCAAGTGGTACCGCGCCGGCGGCCCGGCCTACCAGAAGCTGGAGCTGACGGTTGAGGCCGGCGCCACCCTGGAATGGCTGCCGCAGGAGACCATCGTGTTCAGCGCGGCCCAGGCCGAACTCACCACCCGCATCGACCTGCAAGGCGATGCCCGGCTGTTTTACTGGGACGTGGTCGCCCTCGGGCGCCCTGCCAGCGGCGAGCGTTTCGACCTTGGGCACTTCCAGTCGCACCTGGATATCCGCCGCGACGGCCAGTTGATTTGGCATGAACGCCAGCGCATTGTGGGCGCCGACGGTTTGCTCGAATCGCCCATCGGGCTGGACGGGCAACCGGTGTTCGCGACCTTGCTGGTGACCGGTGAAATCGACAGTGAATTACTCGAACACTGCCGCTCGCTGCCCCACGCGGTGCGCGGCGACCTGACCCAACTGCCCGGCCTGCTGGTGGCCCGCTGCCTGGCCAGTGAAGCGCTGCTGGCCCGCGGCTGGCTGATCGCGCTGTGGCGCCTGCTGCGCCCGGCCGTGCTGGGCCGAGAAGCGGTATCACCGAGAATCTGGAGCACATGAAGATCAAACGTTGACCCTGTTCCCTGTGGGAGCCGGGCTTGCCCGCGATGGCATCACCTCGGTGCATCAGCCCTACCGAGTCGCCAGCATCGCAGGCAAGCCAGCTCCCACAGAAAGCAGCTTTCACATTGGATCTCCGGTGTTTTTTACGAATGTATTTCATAGTGGACCTTGAACGATGGACCTGACCCCACGGGAAAAAGACAAACTGCTGATCTTCACCGCCGGCCTGGTGGCCGAGCGGCGGTTGGCGCGCGGTGTGAAGCTCAACTACCCGGAAACCATCGCCTACATCTCTGCCGCGCTGATGGAAGGCGCCCGTGATGGCCGCACCGTCGCCGAGCTGATGCACTTCGGCACCACCCTGCTCACCCGCGAACAGGTGATGGAAGGCATTCCGGAAATGATCCCCGACATCCAGGTGGAAGCGACCTTTCCCGACGGCACCAAGCTGGTCACCGTCCACCAACCCATCGCCTGAGGCCTGCCATGTCCTTTTTGATACGTGATGCGGTGCATGCCGATTTGCCGGCCATTCGCGATATCTACAACGACGCCGTGCTGAACACCACGGCGATCTGGAACGAACAACCCGTGGACCTGGGCAACCGCCAGGCCTGGTTCAGCGCCCGTCAGTCGCAGTTCTACCCCATCCTGGTGTCCGTCGAAGACGAGCAGGTCACAGGCTATGCCTCGTTCGGCGACTGGCGGCCCTTTGAGGGCTTTCGCCACACCGTCGAACATTCGGTGTACGTGCGCAGCGACCAACGCGGCAAAGGCCTCGGCCCCCATCTGATGACCGCGCTGGTGGAGCGGGCGAAAGCCTGCAACAAACACGTGATGGTCGCCGCCATCGAGAGCGGCAACCAGGCCTCGATCCGCCTGCATGAGCGCCTGGGTTTTGTCACCACCGGGCAGATGCCCCAGGTCGGCACCAAGTTCGGTCGCTGGCTGGACCTGACCTTCATGCAACTGACACTCAACCCTGGCGCCGAACCGCCCAAGGAGTGACACCGATGAACGCCCAACTGCGTCGAGTCAATGCCGAGAGTTTTGCCCATTACCGCCAGGGTTTGGTTGAGCTGCTGCTGGACGCCGTAAAGCACGGCGCTTCGGTAGGCTTCATGGCCGACTTCGACGAAACCCAGGCCCGCAGCTACCTCAGCGGCGTGCAGGCGAGTATCGAAGACGGCAGCCTGCTGCTGTGGGTGGTGGTGCGCGATGAAGTCGTGGTGGCCAGTGTGCAATTGGCGCTGTGCCTGAAAGCCAACGGCCTGAACCGTGCCGAAGTGCAAAAGCTGCTGGTGCACAGCGAGGCCCGGCGCCGGGGTCTCGGCCAACAGCTGATGGCCGCCCTGGAGCTGAGCGCCCGCCAGTACAAACGCGGGCTGTTGTACCTGGACACCGAAGCCGGCTCTGGCGCCGAAGCCTTCTACCAGTCGCTGCGCTATACCAAGATCGGTGAACTGCCCAACTACTGCCAAAGCCCGGACGGGCGCTACACCCCGACCGCCATCTACTTCAAGACCCTGGGACAACCTGCATGATTCCTGGCGAATTTCAGATCCAGCCTGGCGACATCGAACTCAACGTGGGCCGGCGCACCGCCACCCTGAGCGTCGCCAACAGCGGCGACCGGCCGATTCAGGTCGGCTCCCATTACCATTTTTTCGAAACCAACGACGCGCTGACGTTCGACCGCGCCGCCAGCCGTGGCATGCGCCTGAACATCCCGGCGGGCACGGCCGTGCGCTTTGAGCCGGGGCAGAGTCGCGACGTGGAACTGGTGGAATTGAGCGGCAAGCGCCGGGTGTTCGGGTTTGCCGGACGCATCATGGGCGACCTGTAGTTTTTCTGGTGTCTGCTCGGGCCTCATCGCAGGCAAGCCAGCTCCCACAGGGGAATGCGTTCCAAATGTGGGAGCGGGCTTGCCCGCGATAGAGAGCGAAGCGAACGATTTCAAACTTTCCTGAATCTCAAGGCATGCACATGAAGATTTCCAGACAAGCCTACGCCGACATGTACGGCCCCACCGTCGGTGACAAGGTCCGCCTGGCCGACACCGAGCTGTTCGTCGAAGTCGAGCAGGACTTCACCGTCTACGGCGAAGAAGTGAAATTCGGCGGCGGCAAGGTGATCCGCGACGGCCAGGGCCAGAGCCAACTGCTCGCCCATGAGGTGGTCGACACCCTGATCACCAACGCGCTGATCATCGATCACTGGGGCATTGTGAAGGCCGACGTCGGCCTGAAAAACGGCCGCATCGCCGCCATCGGCAAAGCCGGCAACCCGGACATCCAGCCCGGCGTGACCATCTGCGTCGGCGCCAGCACCGAAGTGATTGCCGGTGAGGGCATGATCCTCACCGCCGGCGGCATCGACACCCACATCCACTTCATTTGCCCACAGCAAATCGAAGAGGCGCTGACCAGCGGTGTCACCACCATGATCGGCGGCGGCACGGGACCGGCCACCGGCACCAACGCCACCACCTGCACCTCCGGCCCGTGGCATCTGGCACGCATGCTCCAGGCCTCCGACTCGTTCCCGATGAACATCGGCTTCACTGGCAAAGGCAACGCCAGCCTGCCGGAGCCGCTGATCGAACAGGTCAAGGCCGGCGCCATTGGCCTCAAGCTGCACGAAGACTGGGGCACCACGCCGGCAAGCATCGACAACTGCCTGAGCGTCGCCGACGAGTACGACGTGCAGGTGGCGATCCACAGTGACACCCTCAACGAATCCGGCTTCGTCGAAACCACCCTCGCCGCGTTCAAGGGCCGCACCATCCACACCTACCACACCGAAGGTGCCGGTGGCGGTCATGCGCCGGACATCATCAAGGCCTGTGGTTTCCCCAACGTGCTGCCCAGCTCCACCAACCCGACCCGGCCGTTTACCCGCAACACCATCGACGAACACCTGGACATGTTGATGGTCTGCCATCACCTGGACCCGAGTATTGCCGAAGACGTGGCCTTCGCCGAAAGCCGCATCCGTCGCGAGACGATTGCCGCCGAAGACATCCTGCACGACCTCGGCGCGTTCTCGATGATCAGCTCCGACAGCCAGGCCATGGGCCGGGTCGGTGAAGTGATCACGCGCACCTGGCAGACCGCCGACAAGATGAAAAAGCAGCGCGGCCCATTGCCGGGTGACGGCGAAGGCAACGACAACTTCCGCGCCAAGCGCTACATCGCCAAGTACACCATCAACCCGGCGATCACCCACGGCATCAGCCATGAAGTGGGCTCCATCGAAGTGGGCAAGTGGGCCGACCTGGTGCTGTGGCGCCCGGCATTCTTTGGCATCAAGCCGAGCCTGATCCTCAAGGGCGGCGCGATTGCCTCAAGCCTGATGGGCGACGCCAACGCCTCGATCCCGACGCCGCAGCCGGTGCATTACCGCCCGATGTTCGCCAGCTTCGGCAGTTCGTTGCACGCCACCAGCCTGACCTTTATCAGCCAGGCGGCCTTGGCGGCGGGCTTGCCCGAACAGTTGGGGTTGAAGAAGCAGATTGCGGTGGTCAAGGGGTGCCGGACGGTGCAGAAAACCGACCTGATCCACAACGATTACCTGCCCGACATCGAAGTCGACCCGCAGACCTATCAGGTGAAAGCCGACGGTGTGTTGCTGTGGTGCGAACCGGCGGATGTGCTGCCGATGGCCCAGCGTTATTTCCTGTTCTAGACAGCCGAAAAGGCCTGGGTCGTTGAACACCCAGGCCTTGATCTTCAGAGCGGATGCTCAGCCAACAGTTGTCGACTTAACCTCTCGATCAATCCCGCCTCCTCAATCTGCAACTGCCCCTCCAGGTCATCGGATTGTTGCGTGTAGGCCTCCTGCGTCAACGCTCCGGACTCAAAGCGCTGATGCAGGCTGGCCTGGGTGTACGCCTTCAAGGTCGTGCGTTGTTGAAGCGTCAGTGCCTGGAACCAGAGCAGGTGCTCCAAGTCGTTCAACTTGAGTTGCATGCGCCGTTGCGCTGACGCCTTGATGAGCCATTCGGGGAGGCTGTTGTTTATAAAATCCCCATGGATACTGCTGCTTCCTGGCTGTGCTGAGACCTTGGCGGGGAGGTCAGCTGCTTGAGGGTCTGGCATACACAAATACCTTGGAATCGGAGAGGGGCGATTACCTTAATCAGCCCGGCTCCAAGGTCGGATGTAACTATGTAGAGCAGCCGTTATTCGACGACCAGACGCCCCAGCCGCTGCTTGAGCATCTGGTTCTCGGCACGCAGTTGCTGCACTTCTTCCAGCAGGTCCAGCGCCAGGGCGACGCCTTCCCATTCCAGCTCCAGGTCTTTTTGCAGCGCCGACGCACGCTTGGCCAGGGCCAGTTCGTAATCGGTAAACCGCCAGGACTCAGGGCTTTGCCCCGCCGGTTCAAGAATGCCGTGCTCGACGATTTCGATCACGTAGGCCACCGACAGGTCGGTGGCCTCACAAAATTCTGCCATGTTCACTTGAACCACACGGGGACTGCTCATTGTTAGCTACTCCATGTTTCTCTCGGATCGAAAGCGGCCTTTTCAGCCAATGCCTGCCACAACGCCTTGACCTCGTCGTCGGTGTTTTTCGGCATCACCGCCTTGAGTTGCACAAACAGGTAACCGCGCTGCCCGGCCTTGTTCAATAGCCCGTGGCCCTTGGCGCGCATGCGCTGGCCGTTCTGGCTGCCGGCCGGCACCTTGAGGTTGATCTTGCCGGTGAGGGTCGGCACGGCTACCTCAGTACCCAGCGCCAGCTCCCACGGGGCCAGCGGTAGGGTGATGATCAGGTTCTCGCCTTCCACGTCAAACTTGGGGTGTGGCGCAAACTTGATGATCAAGTACAGATCACCGTTGGCACCGCCGCCAATCCCCGGCGCGCCCTGGCCCTTGAGCCGGATGCGTTCACCGTCGGCCACACCGGCCGGGATCTTCACGTTCAGGCTCTTGGTGGTGTTGCTGACGTGCTGGCCGGCGGCGTTGTACTGCGGCACCTGGAAGGTGACCGGCTTGGACTCGTTGGACAGGGTCTCTTCGAGGAAGACCGGCAGTTCCATTTCCACATCTTGCCCTCGACGCCCGGCACTACGGCCCTGGGCGCCACCAAAACCATTGCCGCGCGAACCGAAGATCGAGCTGAAGAAGTCCGAGAAGTCACCAGTGTCCTGGCCACCGCCGCCGTAGCCGCCACGGCTCTGCCAGCCTGGCGGGCCCTGGAATGGCTGGCCGTGCTGGCCGTATTTGCGCAAATCGTCGTATTCAGCGCGCTTGTCGGCGCTTTTCAGCGCTTCATAGGCTTCGGACGCGTCCTTGAACTTGGCTTCGGCGTCCTTTTCCTTGCTCACGTCCGGGTGATATTTGCGCGCCAGCTTGCGATAGGCGGCCTTGATCGTCTTGTCGTCGGCAGTCGGCTCGACGCCGAGAATCTTGTAATAGTCTTTGAAGTCCATCGGGAGTATCACCGTCCGTTATCGATATCGCACTGCCAGCGTCACAGCATGCGCCTGTTTGCGGCGTCTGGATTGACCGATCTCAATCTTGTGACCCGGGGGTGCGTCAGAAGTTTATCGGCGCTGCGGGCAGAAACTTGCAGCCACCAACCGTATGGGGAGGATTTGGGGGCAAAGGCCGGGCTTTCAAGGTAACAAGTGTGTTGTATTTAGCGGATAGTCGGCCTACGCATCTGCACGCGGGTGGCATACACTGCGCGGCCGTTTTTCAACCGGAACCCGATTGACATGAAAAACCCATCCCCAGCCCGTGCCTGCGGTATCGACTTCGGCACGTCCAACTCCACCGTCGGCTGGATTCGTCCCGGCATGGAAACGCTTATCGCGCTGGAGGACGACAAGATCACGCTGCCGTCGGTGGTGTTCTTCAACTTCGAAGAGCGTCGCCCGGTGTACGGTCGCCTGGCCCTGCACGAGTACCTGGAAAACTACGAAGGCCGGCTGATGCGCTCGCTCAAGAGCCTGCTGGGTTCCAAATTGATCAAGCACGACACCAGCGTACTGGGCACGGCCATGCCGTTCACCGACCTGCTGGCGCTGTTTATCGGCCAACTCAAGAGCCGCGCCGAGACCACCGCCGGCCGTGAGTTCGACGAAGTCGTGCTGGGCCGCCCGGTGTTCTTCGTGGATGACGACCCGATGGCCGACCAGGAAGCCGAAAACACCCTGGTGGGCGTGGCCCGCAAGATCGGCTTCAAGGACATCTCGTTCCAGTACGAACCGATCGCCGCAGCCTTCGACTATGAGTCCACCATCGAGAAAGAAGAACTGGTGCTGATCGTCGACATCGGCGGTGGTACGTCCGACTTCTCCCTGGTGCGCCTGTCGCCCGAGCGTCGCCAGATCGACAACCGCCACGACGACATCCTCGCCACCGGCGGCGTGCACATCGGCGGTACCGACTTTGACAAGCAACTCTCGCTGGCCGGCATGATGCCGCTGTTCGGCTACGGCAGCCGCATGAAGAGCGGCGCCTACATGCCCACCAGCCACCACATGAACCTGGCGACATGGCACACCATCAACTCGGTGTACTCGCAGAAATCCAAGCTGGCGCTGGGCAGCATGCGCTACGACATCGAGGACACCGGCGGCATCGACCGCCTGTTCAACCTGATCGAACAGCGCGCCGGGCACTGGCTGGCGATGGAAGTGGAAGAAACCAAGATCCAGCTGACGCAGCAGGACAGCCGCCATGTGCTGCTGGACCGGGTGGAGCCGGGGCTGAGCGTGGAGTTGAGCCGGGCGCTGTTCGAATCGGCCATCGACGGCTTGCTGGAGCGCGTGCGCAACAGCGTGACCCAGTTGCTCAACGACGCCTCGGTGGACGTGGCCCAGGTGGACACGGTGTTCTTTACCGGGGGTTCCAGCGGGATCCCGGCACTGCGCCACAGCATCTCGGCGATGCTGCCGAATGCGCAGCATGTGGAAGGGAATATCTTTGGCAGTATCGGCAGTGGTCTGGCGATTGAGGCCAGCAAGCGCTACGGCTACTGAGTGACAAACCCCACTCCTTTTGCTGAAGGAGCTTGTTGTGGCGAGGGGACAAGCCCCCTCGCCACAACAGCCCTCCCGCCAAAGTGCCGGTGCTGGCTGTTAAACCATCCCCGCCAGCTTCAACTCGCTCTTCAAGTACGCATAATAAATCGGCCCCGCCACCACCCCCGGCAGGCCGAAAGCGGCTTCGAACACCAGCATCGCCAACAACAATTCCCACGACTTGGCACTGATCTGCCCACCGACGATGCGCGCGTTGAGGAAGTACTCGACCTTGTGGATGACGATCAGGTAACCCAACGCCGCCACCGCTACCCAGATCGACAGCGACAAGGCCACGATGGTGATCAGGGTGTTGGACATCAGGTTGCCGATCACCGGCAACAGGCCCAGCAGGAACGTCAGCACGATCAGGGTCTTGGTCAACGGCAGGTGGATCCCGCACAGCGGCAGCACCACGGCGAGGAAGATCGCGGTGAAGGCGGTGTTCAGTGCGGCGATCTTGATCTGGGCGAAGACGATGTTGCGAAAGGCCTGAACCAGCAAGTGCAGGCGATCAAACAGCGCGGCGGCCAGGGGTTTGCGCTTGGTGAGGTCTGGCACGCGTTGCAGGGCGATGATCGCACCCAGCACCATGCCGATCAGCAAGGTCACGAACATGTGCGCGGCGTCTTTGCCCACCAGCTGCAATTCGCTGAGGTGTTTGCTCAGCCATTCGCCGATGGCCACGCGGAACTCGGCGGCGCTGGCCGGCAGGTAGGCGTCGAGAAACGGCGGCAACTGGCCGCGCGCACGGTCAACCACGCCCATGAATTTATCGAGGGAAGCCCCCGGGTTTTCCGCTTCGTGCAACAGGAAGCTGATGGCCCCGGCAAAGATCAGGGTCAGGATGCTGACGATCAAGGTCCCCAGCAACGCCACCGCCAACCAGCGCGCACGCCGGCCTTCGATCAACCGCTGCAACTGCGGGGTGAGCATGTTGACCAGCTCATACACCAGCAATCCGGCCAGCAGGCTCGGCAGCAACTTCAACGGCAAAACCAGCAGCAGCCCGCCAAAAATAAGCACGCAACTGACCAACAACAACACGTGACGCTGAGAAAACGTTGGCATACAGCCTCAAAACGAACGGCGTTAAAGGATGCGCAGGAACGAGCATGCTCGCTCCTGCAGAGGGCTGTGTGCGAGTGTCGCAGCCTTCTATGGCACCCGGCTATTATTTCTTCAGGCAGGTGCTCATAAAGGTTTTACGCGCATCGCCGGTCAGTGCCTGGGTTTTCGCCGTGGCGTTGCAGTCTTTCATCTTCTGCTGCTGTGGCGTGAGGGTCTTGGCGTCGTTGGCGGCCGGAGCGGCCTTGAGGCAAGTACTCATGAACGCCTTGCGCTCATCACCGGTTTTGCCACTGGTCTTGGCTTCGGCGTTGCACGTGGTCATTTTTTGTTGCTGAGCCGTCTGTGCGGCAGTCGCGGCAAAGCCTTGGGAACACAACAGCAGGCCCATCATCAACAGCGGAATACGCAGCATCTTCATGGAGTTTTCTCCCTGTTACCGTGCCGAGGGGCACGGCCTCCCCAGCAGTGTAGTCAAACCCTGTTACACCTTCCTACTGCGTATATTCGTTCGGCGGTACTGCTCCGGGGTACAGCCGGCCTGGCGCTGAAACATCGCGATAAACGCCGAGGCGGTGCTGTAGCCCAGGTCAAACGCCACTTCCTGCACGCTGCGGGGGCTGTCCAGCGCCTCGATGGCCGCCAGGAATCGCAGGCGCTGGCGCCATTCGCCGAAGCTCATCCCCAGGTCACGCGCAAATTGCCGGGCCAGGGTGCGTTCGCTGACATGCACCTGCTCCGCCCATTGGGCCAGCGCGCGGTTATCCCCGGGATCGGCTTGCATGCCCTCGAGCACACTGAGCAACCCGGGGCGGCTGGCGTACGGCAGGAAACAATCATGCACCGGCGCCTGCCTGAGCTGGTCGACCAACACTTGGGCCAGCCGTATATCGGCTTCACTCTCGGGAATATTGACATCACGGTCGGCGAAATCACTGAGGATCGCCTTGAGGATATCGCTGATGGCCAGGGTGCACGGCTGCGGCGGCAATTGCTCGCACAGCGCGGGCCCCAGGTACACCGAGCGGTAGACAATCGCCTGGGCGTTGTAGGAACTGTGTTGGGTGTTCGGGGGGATCCACACCGCGTATTGCGGCGGCGACATGAAGCGACTCCCGGCCACTTCAAAGCGCATCACGCCGCGGGCCGAGTAGTCCAGGGAACCCCAGGCATGCTGGTGCGCGCTGGCGTGGGTGTCAGCCTCGAACTCCGAATAACGGAAGTACACCGGGGACGGCAACTGGTCGAAATCGGGTAGGTTGATGTACTTCTTGAGCATGTTGTCTGGATACAAAGGTCGGATGGCTGGATCGAAGTATAGGCGTCGATCCAGACAAAGGATAATTACCCCTCATAGACGCAACTGGTTCTTCTCGATGCAATACGCTTATCCGTTATTGGCCATTTTTATCTGGGCCGGCAATACCGTGGTCAACAAACTCGCGGTAGGGACGATTTTCCCCGCCGAGATCGGCTTTTATCGCTGGCTGCTGGCCGGCCTGCTGTTTACCCCGTTCATGCTCAAGCCCGTCATCGCCAATTGGCCGCTGATTCGCCCTAATTTGGGCAAGATTTTCATCCTCGGCGTGCTGGGCATGGCGGTGTATCAGAGCCTGGCGTATTACGCCGCGAACCTGACCTCGGCCACCAACATGGGCATCATCCTCTCGTTGATGCCGCTGATGGCCCTCACCGCCGCAATCATCAGCCTCGGCCAGCGCCTGACCTTCGGCGCCCTCACCGGTGCCGTGCTGTCGTTCGCCGGTGTGGTGGTCGTCGTGTCGGCCGGCAGCCTCAGCGCCCTGCTGCAACACGGCCTGAACCTGGGTGACGCGATGATGCTGGTGGCCACCCTTGCCTACGCGGTCTACAGCACCCTGCTGAAAAAATGGCAGCTGCGGTTGCCGCCGCTGGTATTGCTGTATTTGCAGGTGCTGGTGGCGGTCGTGGTGCTGTTTCCGCTGTTCCTGTTCTCCGACAAGGCCGGCCTTGGCTGGTCGAACATCCCGCTGGTGCTGTATGCCTGCCTGTTGGCCTCGATGCTGGCGCCGTTGGCGTGGATGCACTCGGTGAAGACCCTGGGCCCGAGCCGTACCACGCTGTTTTTCAACCTGCTGCCGCTGATCACGGCGCTGATTGCGGCGGTGGTGCTGAAGGAGCAGTTGGCGATGTATCACCTGGTGGGTGGACTGCTGACGCTGGGCGGGGTGATTTTGTCGGAGCGTTGGACAACACCGGTCAGGCCAGGCTAAACCCCGGCCTCCTTCAGGCGCCGGGCATGCTCGACAAACAGCCGGATCGGCTCGGCGCCCTTGCCCACCAGTCCCAGGGACTGGTTGACGATGTCGAAGTGGTCCAGGGCGTAGTCATCGCCAATCACAGTGCCCAGATGCGAGCTGCAGCGGCCGACCATGCCGTCGCACTGGCCCTTCTCCCGCACAAAGGCTCTGGCGAACAACCGGCAACTGCGATTCGTCCCGTCCAGCAGGTTGCGGCCACGGTCCGTCTTGCCCGGTTGCAAGGTGCCGGACCAGGAGTAATAGCGCACGCCATTGACCTCCCCGGCGCCCTGCCCGCCCCAGGTGTCCGGGATGCCCTGGGGATACTGGCGATTGAACAAGGCCACGCCTTCGCTCGTCAGTGACTGGTGGGACGCATGAATGTCCGCCGCAAAACGCGGGCCGCGGTAGCCGGTTTCCAGCAGGCCCATCAGCACGCCGACCAGCCGCAGCAACACACTCAGGATACGCCCCCTGGCGCTGTGCGCCGGGTAATGGGTGTGGAAGTAATCCGCCAGTTCCGAGCCATGGTTGGGCCCGGCCACCGAGGTCACCGACGCCACCCAGTCCGGGCGTTTGGCCGCCGCATACCGCGCCGTCAGCGAGCCCTGGCTATGGCCGATCAGGTTGACCTTGTCGGCTCCGGTTTCCCGGCGAATCGTCTCGATCTGCGCCAGCAGCTGTTCGCCCCGCACCTCATTGGAATTGAGCGGAGCCACCTGTACCGCAAACACCTGCGCCCCGCCGGCACGCAGCGCCGGGACGATGCCGTACCAATACGGGTACAGCACCAGGCGCACAAACCCCAACATCCCCGGCACCAGCACCAGCGGATAACGTGTAGCCAATGACTGCGGCATGGAGCGAACGTCCTTGAAAGCGAGGCGATGGGCCCATCCTAGACCAGCCTCCGTGACCAAGCCATGACGCTACTTGAGGCCCACCACGCCGGCGACGATCAGCCCCACCGACACCAGCTTGATCAGCGTCAGGCTCTCCCCCAGCAACGCAAACCCGAGAAACACCGTGCCCAGCGAGCCAATCGCGGTCCAGATCGGGTAGGCGACGCTCACCGGCAACTCCCGCATGGCCAGGGTCAGGAAGTAGATCCCGCCCACGGCCGCGATGACGGTGATCAGCGATGGCCACAGCCGGGTGAAACCGTCGGCGTATTTCATGCTCATGGCAAAGGTCACCTCGAACCCGGCCGCAATCAGCAGGAAGAGCCAGGACACGTCAGAAGCTCCCTGCCAGGTCCCGCAACTGACCTTCGACCGCATCGCAGGAGCGGCGGAAAACGCTGGGGTCGGACTCTTCACCTTCAGCGGCAATCACCATGACGTCTTCGATGCCGATAAACCCCAACGCGGTTCGCAGGTGCGGGTCGGCGTGATTCATCGCCTCGTTTTCACCGCCCGGGCCAAAGCCGCTGCCGCCGCGACTGGTGATGATCAATGCCTTTTTGCCCAACAGCAAAGGCTTGTACTGGGCAATGCCCTGGCTGTCCTGGGTGATGTCCACCGTCAGCCCCATACGCACGATCTGGTCGATCCAGGCCTTGAGGCCGCTGGGAATCCCGAAGTTGTACATCGGCACGGAAATCACCAGCAGTTCATGCTCGACCAACTCGCGGACCAGCTCATTGCTCAGTTGCAAATCCGCGTGCATGGCCAGGGGCATGGACTGGGGTTCGGGGTGGAAGCTGGCGGCAATAAACGCTTCGCTGACATGGGGAATCGACGCGCGGCCGACTTCGCGGCGGGTCAGGTGCGCGTCCGGGTTGGCGGTGTGCCAGGCGGCCAGAAACACCTCCGCCAGGCGCCGGGAATGGGAACGTTCGCCACGGGGGCTGGAATGGATCGCAAGCATTTTTTTCATCTGTAAGCCTTCACGCGTTAGACTCGGGCAACCTGAATGGCGGCCTCTCTTGCGCACAAATCTAGAGCCGGGCCGCCAGCCTCACAAATGAGCAATAGTTGCTTTGGATGAAATCATTTCATCCATGGAGCCCCACATGTTTGCCTCGCTGCCCCTGACCGCCCTGCGTGCCTTTGAATCGGCCTCGCGCCTGCTGAGCTTCAAGGCCGCCGCCCAGGAGTTGTCGGTGACACCCACAGCGGTGTCCCACCAGATTCGCTCCCTGGAAACCTGGCTCGGCGTGCCATTGTTCGAGCGCCTGCCACGCCAGGTACGCCTGACAGAGTGTGGCGAGCGACTGTTCATCAGCCTGCATGGCGCACTGCTGGACGTAGCGCAAAGCGTCGACACCCTGCGCCCGCAGCGCAGCGCCGGCCATCTCACCTTGTCCACCACGCCCGCGTTCGCCGCCTTGTGGCTGGTGCCGCGACTGGGACGCTTCTATGCCGCTCACCCGAACATCAACCTGCGCCTGGACACCAACTGCGCCGTCGTGGACTTGCAGCAAGATGCCAGCGTCGATTTGGTAATCCGCTACAGCCTGGACGACTACGCGAACCTGCATGGCTTGTGTTTGTTCGACGAGTGTTTTGCGGTGTACGGCTCTCCCGAACAGGTCGCCCTGGCCAGCCAGCGCACCCCGACCTTGATCAGCGTGCGCTGGCACAACTCCAGGCTCTACGCCCTGGGCTGGCAGGCCTGGTGCGAAAAGGCCGGGGAACACTGGCTGCAATCCGCCTCGCCATTGCGCGAATACGATGAAGAACACTATGCCCTGCAAGCGGCGATTGCCGGCCAGGGCCTGGTGTTGGCGAGCAATATCCTGGTTTCGGAAAGCGTCACCAGTGGGCTGCTGGTGCCCTACCGGCCAGAGATCCGCGTCGACGGCGCCGGCTACAGCGCCCTGTGCGTACCGGGCCGCGAACGGCACCCGCCGGTCCGGGCGTTTTTTGAGTGGTTGCAGGAGGAAGCACGGCTGTCGGGGCACGCGTTGTAAAATCCGATAAAACTTTTTGCGTTGCCTGGGACTCACAACTTGGAGCGATCACGCCGGCAGAGCGTGGCGCAAAACCGGATTAGTACCAGGAGAATGAGATGACTGACTCACATTTGTCTGACGTAGCCACCTTACGTGAGCGCGCCCGCAAGAACGTCGAAAACGGTGCCGTAACCGAAGGCTATGACGCCGACCGCCAGGAAATCCTGCGCTTGCTCAACGAATCGCTGGCCACCGAGCTGGTGTGCGTGCTGCGCTACAAACGCCACTATTTCATGGCCAATGGCGTCAAGGCGCATGTCGCCGCCGAGGAATTCCTCGAACACGCCACCCAGGAAGCGGAACACGCCGACAAGCTGGCCGAGCGCATCGTGCAGCTGGGCGGCGAGCCGGAGTTCAACCCCGACCTGCTGTCGAAGAACTCCCACGCCCAGTACGTGGCCGGCAATACGCTGAAGGAAATGGTCTACGAAGACCTGGTCGCCGAGCGCATCGCGGTAGACAGCTATCGCGAGATCATTCAGTACATTGGCGATAAAGACCCGACCACCCGCCGGATCTTCGAAGACATCCTGGCCCAGGAAGAAGAACACGCCGACGACATGGCGGATATTCTGCAAGACCTGTAAGCAACCGCCGCACAAAAAAGGGGGAGCCAAATGGCTCCCCTTTTTTTAGCCTTTCACCGTCTTCGGTGCCTTGCCTTCCCTCATCTGTTGCAGCAACGGCGCACACTGGTTCGGCTCATCGCCGCTCGGCGCCACCAGCGCCAGCAAGCCCGCCGCTGGCCCGGCAATAACCCCCAGTGCAACCATGCCCGCGCCACGCAACATCAACGGCACGGCTTTCACCCCGGCATTGGGCTTGATAAACGGCCCGTTGACGTACAACGGCGAGCGCAGGGAGAACAGGCGGAAGCCCTTGGACTCTGGCGTGATGGTCAGGTCCAACTGCTCGCTGGCCATGTTCGCCGTGCCATCGATGTAGATGATGGCGTTCTCGGTATCGAACACAAACAAGCGAGTCGTCGCCAGGCCGGACTTGATGCCAAAGTCGGCGGCCGCGCAGTTGATCTTCACTTCCTTGTCGCCAAACAGGCGGCCGACCACGTAGTTGCCGACGTTAAGCCCGGCGATTTCCATCAGCCCGCGGCTGATGGCGCCGTCGTTGATCAACATCTTCAGATCGCCATTCGACGTTCCGAGCAACGCCGCAACGGAGTTGCCGCGCCCAGAAATGTCCGCGTCACCGTTGAGTTCACCAAAGCTGGTTTTCATCGGTTCGAAGGTTGGGAACAGCTGCTTGAGCTTGAAATTGCGCGCGGTGAGTTTGGCCTGGCCTTCCATCGGCGTGGTACGCCCGTTGAGGCGGATCTGCGCGTCTAGCTTGCCGCCCGCCACGCCGAAACGCAGGGGCTCGAGGCTCAACTGACCATCGTTCAGCACCAGGTGGGTGTAAAGGTCAGTGAACGGCAACTCGGCACTGTGAACGATGCGCTTGCCGGTGAATTCAACATCGGCATCCATGTCGCGCCAGCGCTCGGTGCGGAACTCTTCCACCGGCAGCACTTTGGTTGCCGGCTGCTTGCTTTCGCCGCCACGGGCTTTTTGCTTGGCGTTGGAATCGGCGCCAATCAATGGCGCGAGGTCAGTCATCAGCAGTTGGTTGGAGACCAACGCGCCCGTGAGCTTGGGCCGTGGCTGGCTGGCGACGTAACCGAGGTTGCCGTGGATATCACTGTTGCCGATCTTGCCGTTGAAGTTTTCATACTGGAACGACGCGCCGCTGGCTTCGTGCAGCTTGGCGATCAGGTGGCCGTCGGTGGAATAGGCCGGCGAATCCGGCAGCGTCACGCCGGTGAGCGGATACAGGTTGCCCAGGCTGCTGCCCGAGAGTTTGAGGCGCAGGTCGAGGGCGCCGAGGTTCATTGGGTCGGTCAGGGTGCCGGCCAGCGCGATGCTGGTGTCGCCGATCCTGGCCTGGGCTTGCAGCGGGAACGGCTTGGCCGCGTCCTGCAATGCCAGCAGGCCACCGATCTTGCCAGTGCCATCAAGTTTCTGGCCGTGGTATTGGCCTTTGACCTTGAGGCCGAACGCGTAGTCCTGCGGCGCCGAGCCTTTTTCCAATGCTTTCTTGGCATCGGCATCGCCGACGATTTCGCCGAAGGGAATCGGCTTGCCGAGCAAATCGATCACCACGTCGAGTTGGGTCTTGAGGGTTTGATCGTCGAGGGTCACGTGGCCTTTGTCGAAGCCGATCGCGCCGATGTCCACCACCCAGCTGGACGGTTCGGCGTCGGGGTCCTTGGGGTCGAACTTGAAGGTCCAGTTGGCGCGGCCGTCGGCCAGGCGCTGCAACTGTGCACTCGGTTCGGTGAGGTCGATCCGCGGGATCACCACGCGCTGGGCCAGCAACGCCAGGGGCGAAATGCGCAGCTCCACGCGTTTGAGGGTGACCATCTGCGGGGTTTTCGACCAGTCGGGGTTACCCAGGGTCAGGTCTTCGGCAATCACATGGGGCCACGGAACCCAGGCGCGCCAGCCGCCTTCATCGGGCTCGCGCTGCCACACCACCGCCAGGTTGCCGTTGATGGCAAAGGCGCGGTGCAGCTCTTCGGAGACCTTGGCATTGAGCGGCGGCTTAATCCGGTTCCAGTCAAAGAACACCAGGACCAACACCACGATGGCGATTAACAAAACGAAGCTGGCGCAGCTCCAGGCGAGAATTTTACGAGTGCGCGTCATTGCACAGGACTCCAGGTTACGACTGAGCGGGCGCCTTGCGGCGCACGTTTTGACTACAGCTTATATGGCTACGACTGACAAACGGCGCGGGGGTTTAACCCCATTGAAGAATTACCCGTAAAAACCGCGTTTCCTGACCAACTCGACAGTTTCCATCATCGACGGCGCACCGTTGTTACCCACGATCGTGTCGAAAATACCCACCACGGTGCAAAAGCGCGGGCTTGAGACCTGCGAGATAGAGCCCTCGCCGAGAACAATCAATTCTGTTGATTATTACCATTGTGTTTATGAACTTTTATATCGACTTATCAAGAGTAGCATTAGCCCTGTACCCAATTTATCGCCCTCCCAAGGAGCAACCCATCATGAAACGCCAATTACTCGCAAGCTTTGTACTTTCCGTCCTGGCCACCAGCGCATTTGCCCTGCCAGCGGCTGAACAGGCCACCCCACAAGTGAAAGCCGATGCCTCCCACGTTAGCCAAACCCTGGCGCGCAGCGGTGCTTCGGACAAGAACAACACCGACTACAACGGCAGCATCACTGAAAACGGTTCGGAACAAGCCAACAAACGCGCTTACACCGAAGGTGTTGCTGAAGGCGGCCGTGATCGTCTGGAACAGAAAGGCCTGGTTGAAGGCGGTGCTGATCGCCTGATGGAACGCAACGCTGTTGCCGAAGGTGGCCGTGATCGCCTGGAACAGAAAGGTCTGGTTGAAGACGGTTCGAGCCGTGCCAACAAACGCGCTTATGCCGACGGCGTAGCGGAAGGCGGTGCTGACCGTCTGCAAGAACTGCATCAAGCACAGAGCTAAGCCCGTGCTGGCCCTGGAAAAAAGCCCGATCACCCGATCGGGCTTTGACTTTGTGTGAACCGCAACGCCCTTCTCCCTTTTGAAGTTCGACGCTGGCAAAGCTGATTTGCTAGAGTGCGTCGCTGTCCTTGTCCACAAAGCCCGCCTGCCAATGCTGCCCCGTGCCGAACAGAAGCAACAGACCCGACTCGCCCTGATGGACGCAGCCCGCCATCTGATGGAGTGTGGCCGTGGGTTTGGCAGCCTGAGCCTGCGTGAAGTGGCCAAGACCGCCGGCATTGTGCCCACCGGTTTCTACCGTCACTTTGCCGATATGGATCAACTGGGCCTGGTATTGGTCAGTGAAGTCGGCCAGACCTTCCGCGCGACGATCCGCCTGGTGCGCCACAATGAATTCGTGATGGGCGGCATCATCGATGCCTCGGTGCGGATTTTCCTCGATGTGGTCGCCGCCAACCGTTCGCAATTCCTGTTCCTGGCCCGTGAGCAATACGGTGGCAGCCTTGCCGTTCGCCAAGCCATCGGCGCCTTGCGCGAAGACATCGCCAGCGACCTCGCCGCCGACCTGACCTTGATGCCCAAGCTCCAGCACCTGGATGCCGACGGCTTGCACGTGATGGCCGACCTGATCGTCAAGAGCGTGTTCGCCACCCTGCCCGACATCATTGACCCGCCCGCCGAAGCGCTGCCGTCCCATCTCACGCCCCAGGCCAAGATCACCCAGCAACTGCGCTTCATCTTTATCGGCCTCAAGCATTGGCAAGGCCTGGGCAGCACCGAATAACTCAGCGCACGGCGTGAAACCGCTTGGCGGTGGTGTAGTTCCTGCTCCAGTAACGGTTGGCCAGCGAATCGATGCGCACACTTTTGCCCGTACGTGGCGAGTGAATGAACTTGCCTTCGTCTATATAAAGGCCGACATGGCTGACCTGGCCACGCCCATTCCCCCTGAAAAACACCGCATCACCCGGTTGCAGTGCATCGCGCTTGACCGTGGCTGCCGTTGAGCGGTGCATCGCAGCGGTGGTGCGTGGCAGATGAATATTGGCTTCGGTCTTGAACAGGTACACCAGGAAACTGCTGCAATCGAAACCCTGGGCCACTGACGTCCCGCCCATCCTGTAAGGGGTGCCCAACAGAGAATGGGCGCGATCAATCACGCTGGTGATGGAAGATGATGCCTCCAGTGAGATCGGGCGCTGGAGGTTGGCCGAGGCGGATGAAATGGCCAACGACAGGCTGACAATCAGTAAACAGAAAAATGACTTGTACATGGTGGAAACCGCTGTGGATTAAATACGGAGCGGAATCCTAATGAAGCAGCACGTAATCCAATGAACTCCGAATCCTTTAACTGCGTGGGAAAAATCCGAAACAATTCGATTTCCATAAAGATGAAAGAAATTTCACGCGCCGCTTACTGCATTTCAACGCCGAACGCCCGAATCCAGTGCTATAAATCCCGTCACGCACCAAAATGAAACATTTTGGAATAATTTCCTGCGCCATCAGGTGGCACAAGCCGCCTGCCTACAGGGAATTCCCACTCCCCGCGTGGTTGGCAAGACCCTTGCTCTAGCTTGCTTATCGCTCATAGCTGGAAGCTTTCTGATGCTGGTGATCCACCGCCGAATCGCCCCCGAACCCGTCTGGGCCGCTGAGTTGCTGCTGAACTTCGAAGCCCGCAGCAAAAGCCGCTTGCGCTGTTTCAGTGCCGACGGAGAAGACGTCGGCCTGTTTCTGGAGCGCGGCCAACCGCCGCTGCACGATGGCGAATTCCTACAGGCCGAAGACGGACGTGTCGTACGCGTGTGTGCCCGCCCTGAACACCTGCTGCACGTCACCTGCAGCAGTGCCTTCGAACTGACCCGTGCCGCCTATCACCTGGGCAACCGGCACGTGGCCCTGCAAGTGGGTGACGGCTGGCTGCGCCTGCTCGATGACTACGTGCTCAAGGCCATGCTCGAGCAGTTGGGCGCGACGACCGAAACCATCGAAGCGCCGTTCCAGCCGGAACACGGCGCCTATGGCGGCGGCCATCATCATTCCCGCCATGGCGACGAAGACTTCAACTACCCGCCCAAGCTGCACCAGTTCGGCGTACGTCTATGAACCCAGCTTGGGCGCTGTTGCGTCTGGCCAGTCCGCAGCTGCCGATTGGTGGCTACAGCTATTCCCAGGGCCTGGAAATGGCCGTGGAGCAAGCGCGCGTGACCGACCCGGCGAGTGCCGGACGCTGGATCAGCGATCAACTGCTGTTCAATTTGGCGCGCTTCGAGGCGCCGCTGTTGCTCGCGCACTGCAAGGCCGCAGCCGAAGAAGACTGGCCGCGCCTCGCGCAGTTGTGTGAAGAGCACCGCGCCAGCCGCGAAACCCGCGAGCTGTATCAGGAAAGCCGGCAGATGGGTTATTCCCTGGCACAACTGCTCAACGGCTTGCCGGAGCTGGACGCCGCCGCTCGGGATTTTCTGGCGCAACGCGGCGAACCTCATCTCGCACTCGGCTGGGCGCTGGCCGCCCGCGCCTGGCAGATCAGCCCCGACGACGCCCTGGCCGCCTGGCTGTGGAGCTGGCTGGAAAACCAGCTGGCAGTGCTGATGAAAACCCTGCCCCTGGGCCAGCAAGCCGCCCAGCGCCTGACCAGTGAACTGCTGCCGCTGCTGCAACAGGCTCAGCAGGATGCCAGCCAACTCGACCCCAATCACTACGGCAGCGCCGCGTTCGGCCTGTCCCTGGCGTGCATGGCCCATGAGCGCCAGTACAGCCGCCTGTTCCGTTCCTAGGAGAAGCATATGAACACACAACCCCTGCGCGTCGGCATCGGCGGCCCGGTCGGCTCCGGCAAGACCGCGCTGACCCTGGCCTTGTGCCTGGCCCTGCGCGACCGCTACAACCTGGCGGTGGTCACCAACGATATTTATACCCGCGAAGACGCCGACTTCCTGGTGCGCAACCAGGCCCTGGCGCCCGAGCGCATCATCGGCGTGGAAACCGGCGGCTGCCCGCACACCGCAATTCGCGAAGACGCCTCGATCAACCTCGAAGCCGTGGACCAACTCAACCGGCGCTTTCCCGGCCTGGACCTGATCCTGGTGGAATCCGGCGGCGACAACCTGTCGGCCACCTTCAGCCCGGAACTGTCGGACCTGACCATCTACGTGATCGATGTGTCCGCTGGCGACAAGCTGCCACGCAAGGGCGGCCCGGGGATCTGCAAATCCGACCTGCTGGTGATCAACAAGATCGACCTGGCACCACTGGTGGGCGCGTCCCTGGAGCTGATGAACAGCGACACCCAGCGCATGCGCGCAGGCAAACCCTTTGTCTTCAGCAATCAGAAAACCGGCGTCGGCCTGGAAGAAATCGTCGCCTTCATCGAACGCCAGGGCTTGCTGACCGCAGCCTGACCACCCCCAACAAGGAGCTTGTCCATGCGCCTCAATACACTTCTCGCCGCCGCAGCGTTGCTGCTCACCCCCGCCCTCGCCTTCGCCCACCCCGGCCATGGCGACAACGGCCTGGTGGCCGGTATCAGCCACCCGCTGGGCGGCATTGACCACTTGCTGGCGATGGTCGCCGTGGGCCTGTGGGCCGCCCAGCAAAAAGGCGCGGCGCGCTGGGCGCTGCCGTGCACCTTCGTCGGCACCATGTTGATCGGCGGAATGCTGGGTTTTGAAGGCCTGGCATTGCCGGCGCTGGAAAGCGGGATTGCCGCATCGGTGCTGGCGCTGGGTCTGGCGGTGGCGCTGGCAGTGCGTCCGCCGTTGTTTGTGGCGGTTGCAGCGACGGCGCTGTTTGCGCTGTTCCATGGCGTCGCTCACGGTTTGGAGCTGCCGGACATGTCCAGCCCTTGGGCATATGCGGTCGGGTTCGTCGGTGCGACGGCGGTTCTGCATGCGGCGGGATATGCCGTGGTGCGCTTCCTGCCGGCGGCCGCAGCGCCGCTGGTGCGGGTGGCCGGGGCGGCTTCGGCGGCGACTGGGGTTTGGTTGCTCGCTGCCTGAGATTTACGGCGTTTCCAATGGCCTCATCGCGGGCAAGCCCGGCTCCCACAGGAGTACTCATTCAACTGTGGGAGCCGGGCTTGCCCGCGATGACGGACTCACAGCCACCACCTCCCTCAAGCCTGATACCATGTCGCGCAAACACCCCTGCCGTGACGACGCCAGCCGATGCCCATCGCTCCAAGCTCCGCCCTCAAGCCTCAATTGACCGCTGTGTTGACGCACTTCCACGACCTGATCGTGCCGCTCTGGCAAGGCCCGGGCTGGAATGCCGACCTGGCGCTGCCGTATGAAGCCCTGGACGCCGACCACCGGCCTTTGCCGCCGCAACGCTATCGCGCCATGGCCTGCGCCCGGCAGTTGTACCTGTTCGCCAGCCTGATCGGCGAGCCCGGTGCAGCCTTTGCCGAGGAGCGCGCCGCCGCGCTGTTCCGGTCCCTGCAACGGCACTTCCACGACGCCGAACACGGCGGCTGGTTCTACAGCATCGACGCCCACGGCAAGCCGCTGGATAAACGCAAAGACCTCTACACCCACGCCTTCATCATCTTCGCCTGTGCCCACTATTGGGCCAAGGTGCGCGAGTCCTTGGTGGAGTCGGTACTCGATGCGGCCCTGGAAGTGGTCGCCGAACGCTTCGCCACCGGCGACGGCCTGTACGAAGCGGTGCTGGAGCGTAACTGGTCATCCCTCAAGTCCGGCCCGCTGCAAAACCCGCTGATGCACCTCGCCGAAGGTTTCCTCGCCACCCTGGCCGTGCGTGAAGACGCCGTGACGCAAGACGCATTGCTGGACCTGGCCAACGCCATGCAGAAGCGCTTCATCGACCGCCAGCACGGCGTGATGATGGAAAAACCCCTGGGCGCTGTGGATAACTGGTTTGAGCCGGGGCACCAGTTCGAATGGTTCTTCCTGCTGGAGTCTTCAGACTTGCTGCGCGGCACGCCGCTGCACGCCTCTCTGAACAAAGCGTTCACCTATGCCGAGCAGAAGGGTGTGGATAACGCGACGGGCGCGGTCAGCGGCATGCTGGCCCTGGACGGCAGCGTACGCGACGGCACCCAGCGTATCTGGGCCCAGGCCGAATACCTGCGGGCGCTGACCTTGCGGCCCAACAGTGAAGTCGTGCTGCAACGCCAATTGCTGGCGCTGCAACAGCGCTTCCTGCACGACAAAGGCTGGAATGAATGCCTGGATGCCAAAGGGCAAGTCAGCCGACGGGACATGCCGTCAACCACGCCCTACCACTTGGCCACGTGCTACCTGGGCCTTACGCAATCCATTTGCGGTCCCCGGTAAAGCTGATCGTCAGCCAGCGCGCCGCGTCAGGCTTGCCAAGCCCTGTGGATATCTCTTCGCGCAGCCCGTCCAGGGTGGCGACGTTATCCACCGGGTAATCCGCCGGCAACACCACATGAATCTCGATAAACCGCGCCCGCCCGTGCTTCTGCACGTAGGACACATAGTCGTCGAAACCATGTTTGGCCTGGGCCGCGTCCATCACTTCGCGCACTGTGCCGTCCAGTTGGTCCGGCACAATCCCCAGCACGTCCCGTAGCGCCGGGCGCAGGATCTTGAAGGCCGGTGCCAGCATGCTCAACGCCAGCAGGATCAGGATCAACGGGTCGACATACACCGCCCACTGCCCGTAGCCCTGGGACTTGAGCAACAGCGCCGCCAGGAAGCTCACCAGCAGCCCCACCGACAGCATCGCGTCCACCAGCCAACTGATGTTGTCGAACTGGATCAGCGACGATTTGAGCGTGCGGTTGCGATAGCGCACATAGAAGAAATAGGCGAACTCGACGACGGTAAACACCGCCGCGTAGATGATCACCAGGCCCAGCTCGATATCGCGACCGCCATTGATAATGCCGAACACACCGTTGAGAAACGCGTAGATGGCGATCAACAGCAAAAAGCTGCCTTCGATCAGCAGCACCATGGGTTCCAGGTGCCAGTAGCCGAACTGGAAGCGTTCGTTGCTTTTCTTGGCGATCAGCTTGGCCGTGATCAGCATCAACACCTTGATGGCGGTGGCGATCAGCGAGAAAAAGCCGTCGAATAAAATCGATTGGGCGCCCGACACCACACCCGTGACAATCCCGGCGATCGCGACCGCGAACATCAGAATCGTCGATTGTTTGAGCAGCGACTGCTCACCTCGGTTACTCACATATCCTCCTGTCAAAACCTTAAAACCGCACAACGCGGCGGGGTTTTCAGGGGTGGAGTGTACCTTATGTCCTGTTTTGGCCGATTTGCCGTATTTTCCAGGCTGACAAAAACCCTGTGGCGAGGGAGCTTGCTCCCGCTGGGGCGCGGAGCGGCCCTGGCTTTTTTGGGGCCGCTTCACAGCCCGGCGGGAGCAAGCTCCCTCGCCACAAAAGCTCGCCGTACTTAGCCCTTGGCGCCACGCTCAATCGCAAACCCGGCCCAGGTCTGGCTCACCGGCATCAGCTCCAGGCGGTTGATGTTCACGTGCGCCGGGGTGTTCAGCACCCAGAAGATCGTGTCCGCAATGTCCTGCGGCTGGATCGGCTCGGCACCGGCATAAGTCGCGTCATAACGCGCCTGGTCACCGGCAAAGCGCACCAGGGAGAACTCGCTTTCGCACAGGCCCGGCTCGATGTTGGTCACACGCACGCCGGTGCCTTGCAGGTCGCACCGCAGGTTCAGCGAGAACTGTTTGACGAAGGCCTTGGTGCCGCCATACACATGGCTGCCCGGGTACGGGTAGCTGCCGGCGATAGAACCGAGGTTGATGATGCCGGCGCCACGGCCATGGGCGATCAGGCGCGGCAACAGCAGGCTGGTGGTGGTCAGCAGGCCCTTGATGTTGGTGTCGACCATGGTTTCCCAATCGTCGAGGCTGCACTTGGGCGCAGGGTCAGTGCCCACTGCCAGGCCGGCGTTGTTGATCAGCCCGCGCAGCGTGGCGAAGGACGGCGGCAGGTTGGCGATCGCCTCTTCCATGGCCTTGCGGTCACGTACGTCCACCACCAGGCCGTGCACTTCGGTCTGCTTGGAAAGCTCGGCACACAGGGCGTTCAGACGCTCTGCGCGGCGGCCGGTGAGCACCAGTTTCCAGCCGGCTTCGGCAAAACGCCGGGCACAGGCTTCGCCAAAACCTGAGGTCGCGCCAGTAATAAACAGCGTATTGGACATGGTGTTCTCCTTGCAGGGCTACGAGGTAAAAAATCAGCCAGCAGAATGCCCGGCTGCCGGGCTGGCGGCAACTGATACACGCTGTGGGGAGAGGTGAACGCCTCTCATGTTGTACGAAATTCAACCAATCACTTGAAACCCATACGGGCCGTGGCGTGCAGCCATGTGCGCGCACGTTATCCACAGCCCCGTCCACAGTCTTTGGGGGCAAGTGCAAAAGCTGAAAGCCGCGGTATACAAGGCTTTCAGCGCGATTCAAAAAGTTTTTTGCTTGACCTGAGCCAAGCCCTATGTAGCCCGGTTCAAAACGGTGCAACCAGGACGATGGCTCCAGGCCAGTCATTCCGGCCCCTGCGGCAGTCTTTCCAGAGTTTAGTCACAGACTTATCCACAGGATGGAATGACATATTCCGGTCATATACCTGTGTCTTTAAACAGGTTGACAAACCATTCGGGTAGTCGCGAAAAAACCGCTGATCAAAAAACAACCACCACGCTGCAAACCACGAAAACAAAGGCCTCCAGCCAGCTACTCCCACGTTACCCACAGCCGGTTCCACAGTGGTTGGGGACAAGTCAAAACTGTGACAAAACAGGGATTTGCGGCGGCTATATGTCGCGCTTTGGCAGGTGCCTGGATTTGTTGTCCACAATTTCGGAAAAGCACTGTGGATAGCCAAAAACAAGTGTGGGAGCCGAAGCTCCCACACAGGTATTACCGCTGGATCAGCAATCAATGCCCGCCCAGATAAGCGTTACGCACCTCCTCATTCACCAGCAGCTCCTTGCCGGTGCCTGTGAGGCGAATCTCGCCGTTGACCATCACGTATGCCCGGTCCGACAAGCGCAACGCATGGTTGGCGTTCTGCTCCACCAGGAAGATGGTCATGCCGGTGGACGCCAGCTCCCGCAGCGTGGCGAAGATCTGCTTCACCACAATCGGCGCCAGCCCCAGGCTCGGCTCGTCCAGCAGCAACAGCTTGGGCCGGCTCATCAGTGCACGGGCGATGGCGAGCATTTGCTGTTCGCCACCGGACATGGTCATCGCCCGCTGGTTACGCCGCTCCTTGAGCCGCGGGAACAGCTCGAACATGCGCTGCATGTCCTCGGTGGCGAACTTGTCGCCAATCGGGATGGTGCCCATCAACAGGTTTTCCTCGACGGTCATGTCGGGGAACACCCGCCGGCCTTCCGGCGACTGCGCAATACCGTTGGAGGCGATGTAGTGGGACGACTTGTGGGTAATGTCCACGCCGCGGTAGATGATCTGCCCCGACTCGGCCCGTGGCTGGCCGAAGATCGACATCAGCAGCGTGGATTTACCCGCGCCGTTGGAGCCGATCAGGCTGACGGTTTCGCCTTCGTTGATGTGCAGCGAGACTTTCTTCAAGGCCTGGATCGGGCCGTAGAACACGTCCAGGTCTTTCAGTTCGAGGATTGGTTCACTCATACCAGCTCCTCTTCATCAGCGCCCAGGTAAGCCGCGATCACTTTAGGGTCGTTACGGATCGCTTCCGGGCCGCCTTCCGCAATGACATTGCCGTGGTCCAGCACCACGATGTGGTCGGAAATACTCATCACCATGCCCATGTCGTGTTCGATCAGCACCACCGTCAGGTCGTGTTCGTCCCGCAGCAGGCGAATCATCGCGCTGAGGGCTTCGGTTTCCTGGGGGTTGAGGCCGGCAGCCGGTTCGTCGAGGCATATGATCTGCGGCCGGGTGCACATGGCGCGGGCGATTTCCAGGCGGCGTTGTTGGCCGTAGGACAGCTCGCCGGCCAGGCGGTTGGCACAGTCCACCAGGTCCACCACTTCCAGCCAGTAGAACGCATGGTCGAGGGCGTCGCTTTCAGCCTTGCGGTAGCCCTTGGTGTTGAGGATACCCGCGAGCATGTTGCGGTTGACCCACATGTGCTGGGCCACCAGCAGGTTCTCCACCACCGACATTTCCTTGAACAGGCGAATGTTCTGGAAGGTACGCGCCAGGCCTGCACGGTTCACCAGGTGAGTGCCGCCGAACATCTTGTAGAACACCCGGCTGAAGAAGCTTTTCGGTGAGACAAAATCGGTGGCCTTGAAGCGCTCGCCGAGTAACTGGATCACGTTGGTCTGCTTGCCGCGCACATTGAGTTCGATCTTGCCGCCGGAGGCTTTGTAAAAACCGGTCAGGCAGTTGAACACCGTGGTCTTGCCGGCACCGTTGGGGCCGATCAGGGCGAAGATCGAGTTGCGTTCGACCTTGAGGCTCACATCGCTCAAGGCCTTGATGCCACCGAAGTGCATCATCAGGTGCTCAACGGAAAGGACGACTTCCTTGCTCATGGCGCCACTCCTTTACGTGGGACGACACCGGTACGGCTGATGCGAATCAGGCCTCGTGGTCGCCAGATCATCATCACCACCATCAACACGCCGAACAGCAGCACACGGTATTCAGAGAAGCTGCGCAGCAACTCGGGCGCCACGGTCAACACGAACGCGGCAATCACCACGCCGACGGTGGAGCCCATGCCGCCCAACACCACGATGGCGAGGATCAGCGCCGACTCGAAGAAAGTGAACGACGACGGGTTGACGAAGCCCTGGTAGCTGGCGAAAAACACCCCGGCCAAACCGGCAGTGGAAGCGCCAATGGTGAATGCCGAGAGCTTCACCAGCACGTGATTGAGGCCCATGGAACGGCAAGCGATTTCATCTTCGCGCAAGGCTTCCCAGGCGCGGCCCACCGGCATGCGAGTCAGGCGGTGCTTGATGTACAGCACCAGCAGCACCACCAGGAACAGCACGATGTAGATGAACAGGAATTTGAAGTTGGCGTTGTAGTCGATGCCGAAGAACTCGTGGAACGGCACCCCGCCATCCTTCGCCTTGCGCACAAACTCCAGGCCGAAAAACGTCGGCGACGGCACCGGCATGCCGTTCGGGCCACCGGTAAACGACAGCCAGTTGTTCAGCACCAGGCGGATGATTTCACCGAAGCCCAGGGTCACGATCGCCAGGTAATCGCCGTGCATTCGCAGCACCGGGAACCCGAGTATGCACCCCGCCAACGCGGCACAGATGGCCGCCAACGGCAGCACCGACCAGAAGCCCAGACCGAGGTATTGATAACCCAGCGCCAGCCCATAGGCACCAATGGCATAGAACGCCACGTAGCCCAGGTCGAGCAGCCCGGCCAGGCCCACCACGATGTTCAGGCCCAGGCCCAGCAACACGTAGATCAGCCCGAGGATCACCACGGTCAGCAGGTATTTGTTGGCGAAGAACGGGAAGACGATGGCAATCACGATCAACGCCGGGATGATCCAGCGCAGGCGCGATTTGTAGTCCGGCTTGAGCACGTGCACACCGGAACCGGTGCTCTCAAACCCCTGCAGAATCCGCAGGCCCTTGGGGGTTTGCAGGAACAGGCTCATGGCGAATCGGCCGACCATCACAATGGCCACCAGGATGCCGACACGCGCCGGTTCCAGGTTGAAGCTGTAGCCGTCGAGGACCACGCCGACGATCGGACCGAACACGATCAGCGAAATCAGCCCGGCGAGTACCGCATCGACGACACTTTTCTTGATATCGATAGAGTAGGCAGCAGACATAGTTATACCTTCGCCACGAGTGGGCGACCGAGCAGGCCCTGGGGACGGAAAATCAGGATCACCACCAGCAGGGAGAAACTGAACACGTCTTTGTAGTCAGAGTTGATCAACCCCGAGAACAGCGACTCGGAAATACCCAGGATGATCCCGCCGAGCATGGCCCCAGGCAGGGAACCGATGCCGCCGAGTACCGCTGCGGTAAATGCCTTGATGCCGATGATGAAGCCGGCATAGAAGTCGAACGTGCCGTAGTTCAGGGTGATCAGCACACCGGCCAACGCGGCCATGGCGGCACCAATCACGAATACGTAGGAGATGACCCGGTCGGTGTTGATGCCGAGGATCGACGCCATCTTGCGGTCTTGCTGGGTAGCGCGACACATGCGGCCGAGCTTGGTGTATTTGATGATGTAGGTCAGCAGGCCCATGCCGACGAACGCGGCCACCAGGATGAACACCTTGGTGTAGGTCAACTGCACGAACCCGGTGCCGATGTCGACTCTCCAGGCGCCGGCCAGCAGCGTCGGGATGCCTTGTTGCTTGGCGCCCTGGGCGATCTGCGCGTAGTTCTGCAGGATCAGCGAGATACCGATGGCGCTGATCAGCGGTGCCAGTCGGGTGGAGTTGCGCAGCGGTTTGTACGCGACACGCTCAATGACCCAACCGTAAACGCCAGTGACGACGACGGTGAAGATCAGGGTGCCAAGAATGAGCAGCGGGAAGGATTCGATGCCGAAGTAAGCCAGCAGTGCCAGACTGATCGCCGCGAGGTAAGCGGAAATCATATAAACCTCGCCATGGGCGAAGTTGATCATGCCAATGATGCCATAGACCATTGTGTAGCCGATGGCGATCAAGCCATAGACCGACCCGAGGGTCAGCCCATTGACCAGTTGCTGCAGGAATATACCATCCATAACGCAATCTCACGCAGTGAGAGCCTGCACACCTGTGGGTGTGCGGTTCTTCTAGGAGGAAAAGACAGACACAAAAGGGGCTGGCAACCAAGTTCCCGTGCGGGAGCTGGCTTGTGTGGGAGCCGGGCTTGCCCGCGATGCAGACACCTCGCAATGTCAGTCAAACCGAGGTGACGCTATCGCAGGCAAGCCAGCTCCCACAAAAGCCCGGCTCCTACAGGGTCAAGTGGCGTCTAACCAATCGCGCTAACTATTACTTCTGCTTTTCCAGCTGGTGATACTTGCCGTCCTTGTCCCACTGGTAAACCACATAGTCGGAGACTTTCAGGTCGCCCTTGGCGTCCCAATTCTTCTCGCCCATGACGGTTTTGACCGGGTGGGCTTTGAGCCACTTGGCCGCGTCTTCGCCTTTGTTGGACTTGGCGCCATTGAAGCCGGCGGCCAGGGCCTGGATCGAAGCGTAGGCGTACAGGGTGTAGCCTTCAGGCTCGGTACCGGCCTTGCGGAACTGTTCCACGACCGTCTTGCTGTCTGGCAGCAGGCGCGGGTCGGCGCCGAAGGTCATGTACACGCCATCTACGTACTGCGCACCACCGGCGGTCGCCACCAGTTCATCGGTGACCACACCGTCATCGGACATGAACTTCACGTCTTTCAGGCCGGCTTCACGAATCTGGCGAACCAGTGGACCGGCTTCCGGGTGCAGGCCCCCGAAGTACACGACGTCAGCACCGGTGGAGCGGATCTTGGTGACCAGGGCGCTGAAATCTTTCTCGCCACGGGTCAGGCCTTCTTCCAGCACCGGCTTCACGCCGCGCTTGGTCAACTGCTGTGCAGTGGCGTCCGCCAGGCCTTTGCCGTAGGTGTCCTTGTCGTTGATAACGGCAACTTTCTTGCCCTTGAGCACGTCGACGATGTAGTCGCCGGCCACGATGCCTTGCTGGTCGTCACGACCACACATACGGAACACCGCCGACAGGCCGCGCTCGGTGACCTGCGGGTTGGTGGAGCCCGGGGTGATCATGATGATGCCCGCTTCGTCGTACACCTCGGACGCCGGGATAGTGTTGGACGAGCAGAAGTGCCCGACCACGCCGATCACTTTGTCCTGGTCTGCCAGACGGTTGGCCACGGCCACCGCTTGCTTGGGTTCGCAGGCGTCGTCGCCGGCCACCAGTTTGATCTGCTCGCCGTTGATGCCGCCGGCCTTGTTGATGACATCGGCTGCCGCCTGGGCACCTTTCATGTACTGCTCACCAAATGCCGCGTTGGCGCCGGTCATCGGCCCCGCTACGCCAATCTTCACATCAGCTTGAGCAAACGCAGAAACACCCAGCGCAGCAGCAACTGCGAGGGCTAGAAAACCTTTCTTGTAAAACGTCTGGGACATGAGTGGTGCTCCGAGGTTTTTGTTGAATTGGCACTGCAGCTTCACTTCAAAAACTTTCGAGGAAAGCCCAGAGCAAGCGGCGTGCCATTACGTTTTTATTATTCAAAAAGACACGGTGTCATTGTTATTGCAGGTTTTTGGGCGCCTTTTGATTGGACGTGCAACCGTCTATCTCAATCGGGTGCAACCATTGGATCCATAAAGTGCAACCTGATGGATCCAACACTGCAACCCGGCCATTAAAGGGCCACCCTTGAACCTGTAACAGCGTGCGTAACGGAAGTGCACATTTACAGTGCGTTACTGCTACGACTCGCACCAATACAGATTAGTAGCCGGCTAAGAAAATGCAGGCTTCTGAGCGGTATTTCGTTGATCAGATCACGATCCTCAGGCATTGGCCCGCGTGATACAGCGAGAAGCCCGCCTCATACAAACAGCTGCGCAGGCCCACGCCGGCCAGGGGCTGCATCGGTGCGAACGGGATCGGCAGCGCCTGTGGATCCTGGTGACACAGGTAATCGGCAAACGCCTTGCCCACCACACTGCCGGTGGTCACCCCACGCCCGTTGTAACCGGTGACCGCCACCAGCCCGGGCGCCGGCTCGAACAAACGCATCAAGTGGTCCGGGGTGAAAGCGATACAGCCGGTCCAGGTGCATTCCCACTGCACCGGTTTGAGGTACGGGAAGTAGTGCTGTTGCACCCGATCGGCCCAGGCCTTGAGGAACCACGCGGGTTTCTGGTTGCCATTGCCCAGGCTGCCGAGCAACAGGCGGCCTTCGGCGTCGCGGCGAATGCTGCTGAGTACCTGGCGGGTGTCCCAGGAGCCCTGCCCGCCTGGGAGGATTTGTTGCGCGGCGTCGTCGGTCAGCGGGGCCGACGCCACCTGGTAGTAATAACCGGGGAAAAAATTGCGGCGCAGCTCGGTCCATTCGCCTTCGGTGTAGGCGTTGGAGGCGATCACCACTTGCTCGGCCTGCACCGAGCCCTGGGCAGTTTGCACAGACCAGTGCTGGCCCTGGCGTTCCAGTTGAGTGACCGGGGAGTGGTCGAACAACTGCCCGCCCAGCCCGACGGCGGCATTGGCCAAACCGCTGGTGTAGGCCATCGGGTTCAAGGTGCCGGCACGCCGGTCCAGCAAGGCGGCGGCGATCTTTTTGGTACCGGTGGCTTGCTCGCATGCCGCACCGGTCAACAGCTCCACCGGGGCGCCGCGACGCTTCCACTGTTCTTCACGACTGCGTAAATCCGCCTCGCCACGGGCGTTGTGCGCCATGTGCAAGGTGCCCTCGCGGCGCAGTTGGCAGTCGATGTTGTATTTGTCGATCAGGCTGAACACCAGGGACGGTGCCGCGCCGAGCATGCGGTTGAGCTGGCTGCCCACCGCCGTGCCAAAACCGGCTTCGATCTCGTCCGGCGGAATCCACATCCCGGCATTCACCAGGCCTACGTTGCGCCCCGAACCACCGTGGCCGGTGCGATGGGCTTCGAGGACGGCGACGCTTTTACCTTGTTCCAGCAAGTGAATGGCTGCCGACAAACCGGTGATACCGGCACCGATCACGCAGACATCCACGTTGACCTCGCCCTTGAGCGCAGCCCGATCCGGCCGGCCAGGGGTGAGCTGTTCCCACAAACATGCTTCGCGTAATGCCATTGCCAGACTCCGATGAGACCTAACAAACCACTATTTTGATGTGCGAACCCGATCAACTGTGGGAGCTGGCTTGCCAACTCCCACTTTGACCTCACTTCGAGCAGAGACTCAGTCGAAGGTGATGCCCTGGGCCAGCGGCAATTCCAGCGAGTAGTTCACGGTGTTGGTCTGGCGGCGCATGTAGCCGCGCCATGCATCCGAACCCGACTCACGCCCGCCACCGGTCTCTTTCTCACCGCCAAACGCGCCACCAATCTCCGCGCCACTCGGGCCGATGTTGACGTTGGCAATCCCGCAGTCGCTGCCCACGGCCGACATGAACTGCTCGGCTTCACGCACGTCGGTGGTAAAGATGCACGACGACAGGCCTTGAGGCACGGCGTTGTTGAGGCGCAGCGCTTCAGCGAAATCGGTGTAGCCCACCACGTACAGAATCGGCGCGAAAGTCTCGGTGCACACCACGTCACTCTGCTCCGGCATTTCCACGATCGCCGGCGACACGTAGTAAGCGTTGGGGAATTTGTCTTCCAGCTGACGCTTGCCGCCAAACACCCGGCCGCCTTCGCTCAAGGCCTGTTCCAGGGCGTCCTGCATGTTTTCGAAACTGTGTTTGTCGATCAGCGGGCCGATCAGGTTGCCTTCCAGTGGATGGCCGATGCGCACCTTGGCATACGCGGCCTTGAGGCGGGTGACGATTTCCTCTTTCACCGACTCATGGGCGATCAACCGGCGCAGGCTGGTGCAGCGCTGGCCGGCGGTGCCGACGGCGCTGAACAGGATGGCGCGCACGGCCATGTCCAGGTCGGCGCTTGGGCCGAGGATCATGGCGTTGTTGCCGCCCAGTTCGAGAATGCTGCGGGCAAAACGCGCGGCGACTTTCGGCGCCACTTCGCGACCCATGCGGGTGCTGCCAGTGGCGCTGATCAGCGCCACACGCGGGTCATCCACCAGTGCGGCACCGGCGTCACGACCACCGATGATCACTTGGCTCAGGTACTCGGGGGCGCCGTCGAATTTCTTCAGCACTCGCTCGAACAACGCCTGGCAGGCCAGGGCGGTGAGCGGGGTTTTTTCCGAGGGTTTCCAGATCACCGCGTTGCCGCACACCAGCGCCAGCGCGGTGTTCCACGCCCACACCGCCACCGGGAAGTTGAACGCACTGATCACGCCGACCACGCCCAGCGGGTGCCAGGTTTCACGCATGTGGTGGCCCGGGCGCTCGGAGGCGATGGTCAAGCCATACAGTTGGCGCGACAGGCCGACGGCGAAGTCGCAGATGTCGATCATTTCCTGCACTTCACCCAGGCCTTCCTGGGTGATCTTGCCGGCTTCCCACGACACCAGCTCACCGAGGTCGGCTTTGTACTCGCGCAACACGTCGCCGAACTGGCGCACCAGCTCACCACGGCGGGGTGCCGGCACCTTGCGCCAGGCGTCGAATGCATGCTCGGCGCGACTGACCTGCTGCTCCACCTCGGCGGCACCTTCCCAGTGCACACTGGCAATCCGGCTGCCATCGATGGGCGAATGCACGGGCTGTTTGCCCGACTGGTACAGCGCCGGGTTTACCCCGAGACGATCAAGCAATGCGGCAACCATGGGTCACTCCTTCAATCTACAAACAGAAATTTGCGCCGCCAGCTGTCGCGGCGATCCAGACCTTATTTGTAGCTGGCCCAAGACTTGCCAACAAACGACGATTAGGCGAGATATCATTCCGTTTATTCATGCTAAGAACAAAAAGAGGCGTGCCGTGCTGAATAAAAGACATTTGCCCTCGATCACCGCCTTGCAGTGTTTCGAAGCGGTCACCCGCCACCTGAGTTTTACCCGCGCCGCCGAGGAGCTGAACCTCACCCAGAGCGCCGTCAGCAAACAGGTCGCGCAGTTGGAAGAACTGCTGCAGCACCTGCTGTTTCGCCGGGTACGCCGCCGCTTGCAGATGACCCCGGCGGGCGATCTGTACCTGGTGGAGGTGCGCAAGATCCTCACCCAGGTGGAGATGTCCACCCATTACCTGCGTTCCTACGGCGGCGAGACTGAAGTGCTGCGGGTGTCCACGCCCTACACCTTCGGCGCTCGCTGGCTGGTGCCGCGCCTCAAGGGCTGGCGGCTGCGCCATCCGCAGATTCACCTGGACCTGTGCAACGAACAGGAACCGGACGAGCTGCTGCAAGGCAAGGCCGACCTGGCCTTCTATTTCGGCCAGGGCTCACGGCCCGGCACCGAGAGCCTCAAGCTGTTCAGTGAAGAGCTGGTGCCCGTGTGCTCGCCCGACAGCCTGCCCGCACAACCGTTTACCGACCCCACGCAGCTCAGTGAACTGGTGCTGCTGCAAAACGCCTCGCGCCCCCAGGGCTGGCACGACTGGTTCGCGGCCCAGGGCTATCACACCGAGCACAGCTACCACGGGCCGCGCTTCGAGACCTTTTATATGTGCATCCGCGCCGCGCAAGTGGGCTGTGGTGTGGCGCTGCTGCCACGGTTCCTGGTGGAAGAAGAATTGGCCGAAGGCAAACTGGTGATCCCCTGGCAGCACGCGATGCCGAGCCAGGATGCGTATTACCTGGCGTATCCCGAGCACTCGGCGGAAGTGCCCAAGGTGCGGGATTTTGTGAAGTGGATGATGGAGCAAGTCGAGTCAGTTTGATTTTTTTGGCCTGCAATACCGCTATCGCAGGCAAGCCAGCTCCCACCTTTTGGAATGCATTCACCTGTGGGAGCTGGCTTGCCTGCGATGGCGTCAGTGGTCTCACCGAAAAAACTGCTGGCAAAACAGCACAGGTCTATGCGCCACTAGCGCCATTCCTTAATTGTGCGTAAAGGTCGGCGCCCATCGCCGACCCGTCTGGAGATTCCCGTTATGAGCGAGAGTGTGTTTGCCGATCGCATCGTGCAGAACCTGCTCGACACCGACTTCTACAAGCTGACCATGATGCAGGCGGTGCTGCACAACTACCCGAACGTGGAAGTTGAATGGGAGTTTCGTTGCCGTAACAGTGAAGACCTGCGCCCGTACCTGGCGGAGATCCGCTACCAGATCGAGCGCCTGGCCGAGCTGAGCCTGAGCCCCGACCAACTGGGCTTCCTGGAACGCATCAGCTTCATGAAGCCGGATTTCCTGCGGTTCCTCGGGCTGTTCCGCTTCAACCTGCGCTACGTGCACACCGGCATCGAGAACGGCGAGTTGTTTATCCGCCTGCGCGGGCCGTGGCTGCATGTGATCCTGTTTGAAGTGCCGATGCTGGCGATCGTCAGCGAGGTGCGTAACCGCTATCGCTACCAGACCGTCATCCTCGAACAGGCCCGCGAGCAGTTGTATCGCAAGTTCGACTGGCTGACGGCCAACGCCAGCGTCGAAGAACTGTCCGAATTGCAGGTGGCGGATTTCGGCACGCGCCGGCGCTTCTCCTACCGTGTGCAGGAGGAAGTGGTGACGGTGCTCAAGCACGACTTCCCCGGGCGGTTTGTCGGCACCAGCAACGTGCACCTGGCCCGCGAGCTGGACATGAAGCCCCTGGGCACCATGGCCCACGAATGGATCATGGCCCACCAGCAACTCGGCCCGCGGCTGATCGACAGCCAGATCGCCGCCCTCGACTGCTGGGTGCGCGAGTACCGTGGCCTGCTGGGCATCGCCCTGACCGATTGCATCACCACCGATGCGTTCCTCGGCGATTTCGACCTGTACTTCGCCAAGCTGTTCGACGGCCTGCGCCACGACTCCGGCGACCCGGTGCAGTGGGCCGAAAAGGCCATCGCCCACTACCACAAGCTGGGCATCGAGCCGATGAGCAAGACCCTGGTGTTCTCCGACAGCCTGTCGCTGCCCAAGGCGTTGGAGATTTTCCGCGCGCTGCGGGGTCGGATCAATGTGAGCTTTGGCATCGGCACCAACCTGACCTGTGATATTCCAGGTGTGGAACCGATGAGCATCGTGCTTAAAATGACCGCCTGTAATGGCCAGCCCGTCGCGAAGATTTCCGATGAAGCGGGCAAGACCCACTGCACCGATCCGAATTTCGTCGCCTATTTGCGCCACGTTTTCAAAGTACCTGCCCTACCCAGCAAGGAGTGAATCATGCAAGCCGTACAGCGCGAGATTGCTGAACAGCTCAAGGTCCAACCGCCCTTTAAGGACCAGGCCGCCCTTGAGGCGGAGGTCGCCCGGCGCGTTACCTTTATCCAGGACTGCCTGCTCAATTCAGGCCTCAAGACGTTGGTGCTGGGCATCAGCGGCGGCGTCGACTCCCTGACCGCCGGCCTGCTGGCCCAACGCGCGATGGAAGAGTTGCGGGCCGCCAAGGGTGACGACGCCTACCGCTTTATCGCGGTGCGCCTGCCCTACGAAACCCAGTTCGACGAACACGACGCCCAGGCGTCCGTGGACTTTATCGAGCCCGACGAGCGTCACACGGTGAACATCGGCCCGGCGGTCAAGTCCCTGGCCAATGAAGTGGCCGCGTTTGAAGGCAAGGCAGCGGTCTCCCGGGACTTCGTGCTGGGCAACACCAAGGCGCGCATGCGCATGGTGGCGCAGTACACCATCGCCGGCGCGGCCGGTGGCCTGGTGATCGGCACCGACCACGCGGCGGAAGCCGTGATGGGCTTTTTCACCAAATTCGGGGATGGCGCCTGCGACCTGGCCCCGTTGAGCGGTCTGGTGAAAAACCAGGTGCGCGCGATTGCCCGGCACTTTGGTGCCCCGGAATCGCTGGTGGAGAAAATCCCGACGGCCGACCTCGAAGACCTGTCCCCGGGCAAGCCGGATGAAGCGTCCCACGGCGTGACCTACGCCGAGATCGACGCGTTCCTGCACGGCGAGCCGGTGCGCGAGGAAGCGTTCCGGATCATCTGCGATACCTATCGCAAGACCGAGCACAAGCGGGTGATGCCGTTTGCGCCATAAGCCGACGCGCCAGTTCATTGTGGCAAAAGCAGCTCAAAAAAAAGCGCCCCGAAGGGCGCTTTTTTTTGCCTGAAGAATGATTACTTCAGGGTCACAGTGCCTTTCATCATCGAGATGTGGCCTGGGAAGGAGCAGAAGAACGAGTAGTCAGTACCTGCCGCCAGCTTCGACACGTCGAAGGTCACGGAGTCTTTCTCGCCGGCACCGATGATCTTGGTGTGGGCGATGATGCGGGCGTCGCCGTCTTTCAGGTAGTTCTTGTCGATGCCGGCAGCCATGCCGTCGCTGGCGATGCCAGGCATGTCGGCGGTGGAACTCAGCACCCAGTTATGGCCCATGACGTTTTTCGGCAAGCTGCCGGAGTGGGTCAACTCTACGGTGAACGTCTTGCAGCTCTTGTCGATTTCGACGGCCTTGGTGTTGAAGGACATCTGGTCAGTGGAGTCGACAGTGACCTTGCACTCTGCAGCAAGCAACTGGCCGCTAGCCAGAGTCAGCAGGGAAACAGCAACGAGTTTGGCAAACATGTGAATCTCCAGGGCAGGGTTTAAAAAACGCATATTGCGACAAGGGTGCCTGAGTCAGGCAGGACTTCATATGATCTGTATCAACAGATTGTATACAACTTTAGGCTATCAGACTCATCGACACAATCTACCGGCCAAACTCGCACCGCCGGCCTATGATCGGCTCATCTTCCTTCTGGAGTCCGAGCCATGCACCTCAATAGCCTGTTCCGCAGCCTGCTTGCAGCCTATGCCTGTGGCGCCAGCGGCACCTACGAAACACCTCAACGCGAGGTTTAATCCTTTGAGAGACGCAAGCCAGCCTTTACTCTTTAGCCACAACTGAGTGGAGTCAGGTATGTCCTTGAAGTCTGTTTGTGTATTTTGCGGTGCCAGCAGCGGCACCAACCCGGCCTACCGCGAAGCGGCCGTTGCCCTCGGGCGTGCGCTGGCCGAGCGCAAGCTCACCCTGGTGTATGGCGGCGGCGCCGTGGGCCTGATGGGTATCGTCGCGGATGCGGCCCTGGAAGCCGGTGGCGAGGTGATCGGGATTATTCCCGAAAGCCTGAAAGTCCTGGAAATCGGTCACAAAGGCCTGACCCGCCTGGAAGTGGTCGACGGCATGCACGCTCGCAAGGCGCGCATGGCCGAGCTGAGCGACGCGTTCATTGCGCTGCCGGGCGGCCTGGGCACCCTGGAAGAACTGTTCGAAGTCTGGACCTGGGGCCAGCTCGGCTACCACGGCAAACCGCTGGGTTTGCTCGAAGTGAACGGTTTTTACCGCAAGTTGACCGATTTTCTTGATCATATCGTCGGCGAAGGTTTCGTCCGCGCACCGCATCGTGCCATGCTGCAAATGAGCGAATCGCCGGCTGAGCTGCTTGACGCATTGGATGCCTGGCAACCGCTGGTCCTGCCCAAATGGGTGGATCAAAAACCCGATTAACCCTTGGGACGCGATTAAAGGCAGAATACGCGCCGCTCAACCTCACCTTCGACCCCAGAGGATCGCCCATGGCAAAACCTAATTACTCCTTCGCCAAACGTCAGAGAGACTTGGCCAAAGAGCAGAAGAAAGAGGAAAAGCTGCAGCGCAAGAAATTGGCAGCCGACGAAGAAGCCGGTGCACTGAACCCGGATGCTGAAGGTACAGTGGCTACAGACGAAACCGAAGCACCGAAAGATCAGGCGCCGGACGCCTGAGAACCACTGGATTTATGTAGGAGCCGGCTTGCCGGCGATCGGGCCGAATGATCACCAGAGATCTCAAGGTCGCCATCGCCGGCAAGCCGGCTCCTACAGTGGATCTGCGCTATTCCAGCGGCATCACCGTCACCCGCACTTCCGGGTCATGGCTCCCTCCCCCCAGAATCACCCCCCGCAACGGCGAAACATCGGAAAAATCCCGGCCCCAGGCCAGGGTGATGTGTTCCAGCGCCGGCTGCACATTGTTGGTCGGATCAAAATCCACCCAACCCGACACCGGGCAAAACACCGACACCCACGCGTGGGACGCATCCGCGCCGATCAACCGTGGCTGGCCGGGCGGTGGCTGGGTCAGCAGGTAACCGCTGATATAGCGCGCCGCCAGGCCCCGGGAGCGCAGGCATGCGAGCATCAGATGGGCGAAGTCCTGGCACACGCCGCGCCGGCGCTCCAGCACTTCCACCAGCGGCGTGGCAACCTGGGTGGCTTCGGCATCGAAGGTGAACTCGCTGAAGATCTTTTGCATCAGCGCCTGCACACCCAACAGCAATGGACGACCGGCCGGGAAACAGTCTTCAGAGAACTCGACGAAGCTTTTCTTCAAATGCACATAGGGCGATTCAAACCGATAGCGACACGCCTCGATCACCTCGGCGGATAACGGCTGGCTGCTGTAGGTCAGGCCGTTGCGGGTCTGGTCCCAGGCCGGCGACAGGCTGAAATCCAGCACCGGGCGCGCCAGCACTTCCACCGTCAGCCCGGCGTTCACCAGCAGCTCGTCGTGGGGCCGCTCGAACGCCAGCCGGGTGATCGGGTTACCAAACACATCAAGCTCGTCCCGGCGCGAGGTCGGCTCGGGGCTGATCTCCAGTTGCTGCGAGCTGCAGCGCTGCCAGGCACACGGCCGCGGCCACAGGTGCGCCAGTTGCTGGGCCAGGGACACCGGGCTGTCGTAGTGGTAGTGGGTATCGTGGAAAATCTGGTAGCGGGCACTCATCACACAGACACCGTTTGCTGGCTGACATCGTCCACATGGGCAAAATGGCGCAAGGCCAGGCGGTCGGAGACTTGCCCGCTTTCATCGGCCACCGCTTGCAGCAGGTCGGCCAGGCCGTCCAGCGCGGCACGCACGCTGGACTCGCCGAACAGCGGGTTCTCCAGGCAACCCAGGTCAAAGCGCGCCAGGCGCTCTACCAACGGCGCGAGACCGGTTTCCCGGGGCACGCCAAAATCATCATTCAGGCGACGCAGGGTGCGGCTCACCAGTTTCAGCTGGAACAGCACCGCGTGGGGGTTTTGCTCATCCAGCAGCAACAGGTCCAGCACCGGGATCAATTGCGGCACCGCGAGGTAGCGCGAGCGATAGGTGATGCTGCTGTTGCCCAGTTCCAGCAACCACTCCAGCCCGGCCTGATCGAACACCGCCACGCCCCGCAGGAAGGCCGCCAGGCTGCTGCTGAGAAACTGCAGGCGCTCAATGCGCCGGCCCATCATCAGGAAGCGCCAGCCTTCGTCGCGGGTCATGTCGTCGAGGGCAAAACCCGACAGCGCCGCCAGGGACATCACCAGGCGGTTGAGGAAGTCCAGCAGCTCGCCAAAGTCCGGCTCTTCGCTTTCCAGCTCCAGGGCTTCGCGTTGCAATTCCACCAGCGCCTGCCAGTTTTCACGGGATAGCTTGCCGCGCACCTGGGACGCCGCCCACTGCAAACGCTGCAGGTTGGCCCGCAGGCTCGACGGCCAGTCATCACCGAGCAAGGCCGCCTGAAGCCGCTCAGGCAATTCGCCCTCCTCCGGCAACAGTCGCAGGTTCTCGCCCAGCTCGACCGCCGCCTGCAACGCCAGGGGGTCGTCTCCATCGACATAGCGGGCGAGGACGATCCGCAGCCAGCGCGCACTGTCATCACAGCGCTCGCAATAACGGCCAAACCAGAACAGGTTCTCCACCACCCGCGACGGCAGGTACGGGTCACGCCGCACCAGGTCGTGGGCGCCGATTGCCCGTTGGGCGCGCCACTGTTCGGTGCCGTGGGCACGCTCGCCGAGCACCCAGGTGTCCTTGCTCGCACCGCCGCGCTGCATCGACACCACTTCGGCATCGGCTTCGGCGGCCACGCGGGTCAGGCCGCCGGGCAGTACCCGGTAACCGTCGGCGCTGGCCACAGCGTAAACGCGCATGCCGATGGCACGGTGTTGCAGGTGATCGTCCACCGTGTGCCAGACCGGCGCCTGGGACAACTGCGCGAGTTCCTGGGCGACGTAGGCGTAGGGTCTCGCCTGCATGCGCTCGGCCAGGGCCTGTCGTTGCTCGTCGTTCAAATCGCGGCCAAACACCGGGGTGAAGCTTTGCGACGGAAAGGCCGGCTTGATCAGCAGCTCCGGGAGTTTTTCCAGGGCTTCGGCCAGCACCGGCGCCTCACCGCACCACCAGGTGGCGATGGACGGCAGGATCAGTTCTTCGCCAAACAGGAATTGATTGATCTTCGGCAAAAAGCCCAGCAAACCCGGGGATTCCAGCACGCCACTGCCCAAGGCGTTGGCCACCAGCACATTGCCCTGGCGTACGGCGTCCAGCAGGCCGGGCACGCCCAGGGCCGAGTCGGTACGCAGCTCCAGCGGGTCGCAGAAGTCATCGTCCAGGCGGCGCATGATCGCGTGCACCCGGCGCAGCCCGCTGAGGGTTTTGAGGTACACCGTGGCGTCGCGCACGGTCAGGTCGCCGCCCTCCACCAGCGGGTAGCCGAGCTGGCGGGCGAGGTACAGGTGCTCAAAATAGCTTTCGTTGAAACGGCCCGGGGTCAGCAGCACGATCAGCGGCGGCTGGTCGTCGCTCGGCGCCTGGCGGGCCAGGGTTTCCTGCAAGGTGCGGAAGAATCCGGTGAGGTGCTGCACCTGCAAGTCGCGGTACAGGTCCGGGAATGCACGGGACACGATGGTGCGATTTTCCAGGGCATAACCGGCACCGGACGGAGCCTGGGTCCGGTCGGCGGTCACCCACCAGCGGCCATCCGGCGTGCGCGCCAGGTCCACCGCGTACAGGTGCAAAAAGGCGCCGTCGGGCGGCTGGATGCCCTGGCACGGCCACAGGAAATTGTTATGGCCAAACACCAGCTCTGCTGGCAGCAAGCCTTCGGCAATCAAGCGCTGCGGGCCGTAGAGGTCGGCCAGTACCGCATTCAGCAGGCGCGCACGCTGGGCGATGCCGGCGGAAAGCTGCTTCCATTCATCGGCGGCCAACACGTGGGGCAACAGGTCCAGCTCCCACGGGCGATCGGCGCCCTTGGGGTCGGCGTAGACGTTATAGGTCACGCCGTTTTCCTGGATCTGCCGGGTCAGCAAGGCCTGGCGCTGGGCCAGTTGCGCCGGGGTACTGCGTTGCAGATGATCGAGCAGGCGCTGCCAATGTGCGCGAACCGCGCCGCTGTCGTCCAGCAGTTCGTGATAAGTGCCCGCGGTCAGCGGGTAACGGTCGAGCAAGTCGGGCATGGAACGCTCGGCAGAGGCAAGGGAAGTCAGTATGTAAGAGCCGGGCTTGCCCGCGATGCAGGCACCTCGGTGCATCTGGTGTACCGAGGTGATGCTATCGCAGGCAAGCCAGCTCCCACATTAGAGATTTTTCGCTTTCGGGATTATGTACATTCAATCCTCTGTTTTTTTTGCAAAGCGCCGCAAATCCAGGGTCATCGGCAATTCATCATTGATCACCACGCTCGGCACCGGCAATTTCCCCGGGCTGTGCCCCAGGCGGAAAAACCGCGCCATCCGCCGGCTTTCTGCTTCGTTGGCATTCACCGGCAGGCTGTCGTAATTACGCCCGCCCGGATGGGCGACATGGTACTGGCAACCACCCAGCGAGCGCTGCATCCACGTGTCCAAAAGATCAAATACCAGCGGCGCATGCACCGGGATGGTCGGCTGCAAACAGTTGGCCGGTTGCCAGGCGCGATAGCGCACACCGGCGACAAACTCGCCGACGCGTCCGGTGGGTTGCAGCGGCACCGGGATGCCGTTGCAGGTCAGCAGGTAACGCTGGGGCGGCAGGCCGCTCAACTTGACCTGCAAGCGCTCCAGGGACGAATCCACGTAGCGCACCGTGCCGCCCACGGCGCCCTCCTCACCCAGTACATGCCAGGGCTCCAGGGCCTGGCGCAGTTCCAGTTCGATACCGCTGACGGTGTAGTCGCCGACCTTGGGAAAACGGAATTCCAAGTGCGCGGCAAACCATTCGGCCCGCAGCGGATAGCCGGCAGCGTTCAACTCGACGATCACGTCGGCAAAATCCTGCTCGATAAAGTGCGGCAGCAGGAAGCGGTCGTGCAGTTCCGTGCCCCAGCGCGCCAGCTTCGGCGGCGCATAGGGTTCACGCCAGAAACGCGCCACCAGCGCCCGCAGCAGCAGTTGCTGGGTCAGGCTCATGCGCGCGTGGGGAGGCATCTCAAAGGCGCGCAATTCCAGCAGGCCGAGGCGCCCGGTGGCACCGTCCGGCGAGTAGAGCTTGTCGATGCAGAACTCGGCGCGGTGGGTGTTACCGGTGACGTCGATCAGCAGGTTGCGCAGCAGGCGGTCGACCAACCATGGCGGGCATTCCTCGCCCACGTCGGGCATCTGGGCGAAGGCGATTTCCAGTTCGTACAACGCATCGTTGCGCGCTTCGTCGACCCGTGGCGCCTGGGAAGTCGGGCCGATGAACAGGCCGGAAAACAGGTAGGACAGCGACGGGTGGTTATGCCAGTAGCTGATCAGGCTGCGCAGCAGATCGGGGCGCCGCAGGAACGGCGAGTCCTTGGGCGTAGCACCACCGAGCACAAAGTGGTTACCGCCGCCGGTGCCGGTGTGGCGGCCGTCGATCATGAATTTTTCAGTGGTGAGGCGGGTTTGCCGGGCTTCTTCGTAGAGAAACTCAGTGCGCTCCACCAACTCGTCCCAGGTGGCGGACGGCTGCACGTTGACCTCGATCACACCCGGGTCCGGCGTCACCCGGAAGTTGCTCAGGCGCGGGTCGCTCGGCGGCTCGTAGCCTTCCAGCAGCACCGGGCAATGCAGCTCTCCGGCGGTGGCTTCGATGGCGGCCACCAGTTCCAGATAATCCTCGACCCGTTCCAGCGGCGGCATGAACAGGTACAACCGGCCTTCCCGCGCTTCGGCGCACAGGGCGGTGCGGGTCAGCCAGTCGGCAGACTCGTCGATCTTCGGGATCCGGTCTGGGCGAGTGGCCGCCTCGCCATGGCTTTGCAGTTGTGAGGTGCTCGGCAGCTCAGCCAAATCCTGGTTGGGATCAACAGGATGCACGAACGGATAATCCGCCGCCGTCACCCACGGCTGGGAGGCGAGTGGCAGGCGATAACCCAGGGGTGAATCACCCGGCACCAGGCGGCAGTGGTTGTCCCGCAGGTACCAGCGCCCGCTCTGCCAGCGGTCATTGGCCGCCGTGCGTGCCAACGGCAGCACCTGCCCGATGATTTTATCCAGGCCCTGACTGAAGACTTTGCGCAGGCGGTCGCGCTCAAGTTTGTCGTCCAGACGCGGATCTTCGGCGCTGACGTTTTGCGGCAAGGCGCCTTCGCGCCACAGGTAATAGAAATTGTCTTCGTAGGCCGGGAATACAAAATGCGCAGGCAGCTTCAGGCGTTCGGCGACGCTGGCCAGAAACCGCCCGGCCATCACGCCGTCGGCGCCGTAGCTTTCCTGCTCATCGGCGATCAGCGCGCTGTTGTGCCAGATCGGCACGCCGTCGCGGCGCCAGTAGCAGTTGAGGGACCAGCGCGGCAGTTGCTCGCCCGGGTACCACTTGCCCTGGCCGAAGTGCACCAGCCCCTTGGGCGCGTAGTGCTTGCGCATGCGCTGGAACAGCTCGGCGGACAGTCGGCGTTTGTCCGGGCCCAGGGCGGCGGTGTTCCATTCTGCGCCGTCGGGGTCGTCGATGGAGACAAAGGTCGGTTCGCCGCCCATGGTCAGGCGTACGTCGTCCTTGAGCAGGTCGCCATCAATCTGCCGGCCCAGGGCCTGGATCGCCAGCCACTGCTCTTCGGTGTAGGGCTTGGTAACCCGTGGGGCTTCCCAAATCCGCTCCACGGACATCTCGTGGGTAAATTCGCACTCGCACGGCTCCACCAGACCACTGATGGGCGCCGCGGAAGACGGATCAGGACTGCAGGCCAACGGGATATGGCCTTCACCGGCGAACAAGCCGGAGGTGGCATCGAGGCCGATCCAGCCAGCGCCGGGCAAATACACTTCGCACCAGGCGTGCAGGTCGGTGAAGTCCACTTCGGTGCCGGACGGGCCGTCGAGGGCTTTGACGTCGGCGGTCAGCTGGATCAGATAGCCGGACACAAACCGCGCCGCCAGCCCCAGGTTACGCAGCAGTTGCACCAGCAGCCACGCCGAGTCGCGGCAGGAGCCAGAGGCATTTTCCAGGGTGAATTCCGGGGTTTGCACGCCCGGTTCCATGCGGATCAGGTAGCCGATATCCGCCGCCAGACGCTGATTGAGCCCTACGAGGAAATCCACCGCCGGCAATGGCGTACGGTCGATACCCGCCAGATACGCGGCAAATCTCGGGGTCAGCGGCAAGGTTTCCAGGTACGGCGCCAGCTCGCGCTGCTCATCGGCGGCATAGCTGAAGGGGATTTTTTCGGCGTAGGGCTCAAGGAAAAAGTCGAACGGGTTGAACACCGCCATCTCGGCGACCAGATCGACCTCGATGCGCAACTCGTCGGTCTTTTCCGGGAATACCAGACGCGCCAGGTAATTGCCCTGGGGGTCTTGCTGCCAATTGATGAAGTGCTGCTCCGGCAGCACTTTCAGCGCGTAGGACAAAATCCGCGTGCGGCTATGGGCCGCCGGACGCAGACGAACAATCTGTGGGCCGAGTTCGACCGCGCGGTCGTAGCGGTAATGCGTAACGTGGTGCAACGCGACATGAATCGACACGGCGGCCTCCTGCGAGCCAGGGCATGGAAACAAAGCGCGCAAGACTTATGCCAGAGCAGCGGTCATTGCGCTTTATCGTGAGACCCGGTGCAGTACAGCACCAAAACGGCGCGGTAGCCGCCGTCGTGGTGCGAGGGTTGCACATATTTGTGGCGGGAGTGTGAGGATCGGTGGTGAATCTACCCAGTCAGGCCGCTTTAGCCGCCTCACGCAGCCGCCGCACTTCAGCCAGTTTCTTCACCATCGACCGATAGCCCTTGCTGTTGATCAGCAACAACCCGAGCAATGGCCAGAACAGGCATTCGCTGTAGATAAACCAGTGCGGACGGTATTGCAGCGTCGGCAATACCACCAGCAGGCACACCACAAAAAACACCACCATGCCCCACACGGCCCACGTGTGCCCGCGCACAACCAGGAAGTTGCTGTTGGTCACGAACAGCGCGGCGAACATCACCACGAACCAGGACACGGTTGCATTGGTGGCCATGGGGACGTCGGCAAAATAGGTACTCGCCGCCAGGGAAATTGCGCCGGAACCGCCGAGGCAGCCGGCGAGAATCACACCGATGAACGACGGGAAATGTTCAAGCAAAAACGGCTTTAACGATGGGACGCCACTCATCACTCGGTTTCCTCGTACAAGCCAATCGCAAAAGTTTTGGCCTGCTTGTAGTTGTCTGAGCGCTTCAGCCCCCAAACGCCTAACCCGGCACTGAAAGCATCGCCGATCTGAACGATGGTGGCGTGCTTGAGCTGGGTCGGAGGGAAGCGCTTGGGCAACTCACCACTCAGTTGCAAGAGCTTGCGCATCTTGGTCGACATTTGCGGGTCGGCGATTTTCAGCAGTTCTTTGGTCAACTTTTCCCGCTCATGACCATTGAGACCTTTAAGCACCTGGCGCAGGCTTTTGCCGGTGGCTGCACGGGTGACATTGATCAGTTTTACAGTGGTCAGGGTCGATGCCCCCACGCCCACCAATGCGGCGCCATCCATGATTTTTGTGGCGTACTGGTACCACTCTTCGTTATCCAGATAGTCATTCATGCCCGGGTTGACGATTTCATTGCGGGTACGAAACGCGCCTACCAGGCAGGATGCGGTACTGGCAGTGGCGCTGGCATAGCCGATGACGGTCATGACCGAACTCGCACCCGCAGTAAACGGCACGGCAATGGTGCCGCTCAATACCACCAGCCAGCCAATGATCGCGCCACCACAGGACAGGGTGGTGTTGATGGCTTCGCCAATCAGTCGCCCTTCTCGCGGGTTGTTTATGACCTGATCGGCGAACTGGGCCGGGGCGATGTATCGCTGCGCCTCGCGCACGATAATCCGCTTAGGTTGGATGCTGCAGATCGGCTTGAATTCACGCAGGGTGATGATGTTGAAATCCGCGTCGATATACACCACGCCCGCGCCAACAATGCCAGGGTCGGCGTCAATGGCGGCAAATATCCGGGGCAGGTTGATTTCACTTTCGATGCGCTGGCGCGCCATGAACTGGGAGCGGTTGGAATCCATGCCAATGCCAAGCAGGGGGCTGCTCATGGGGTGTTCTTCCTTGAAATGATGCTGAGCTGACTGACCCCATCGCGGGCAAGCCCGACTCCCACATTTGGAATGCATTCTCCTGTGGGAGCCGGGCTTGCCCGCGATGGCGATTTGATGGGCGCCACCTTAACAAACAGGCTACCCACCCGCTAGAAAGCAAAACGCCAGCACGAGGCTGGCGTTTTGCGATTCAGGCGGCGATCAACGCGGCACAACCGGCTTGCGGGCTGGCTTCTTGCCTTTGCCCTTGGCCGCGTCGGTGCGTTCCTTGGCGGCCTGCTTGTTGCGCGCCATGGCCGCGGCCTTGGCTTGTTCGCGCTTGTCCCACGGGTTGCTGCCGTCACTGCCACGCGGCGGCAAGCCGGTGTGCTGGGTGAGGATCCTGGTGGTGGTTTCCTTCGCCACCTTGTGGCTGCCAGCCGGCGTCGAGTTCTTGCGACGGGCGCTCTGGTAGCTGTCGGTGGACGGCTGGTGCAACGGAATCAGTTGCTCCTTGCCCGGCCCGATCAGGTCGGCCCGGCCCATGCGGGTCAAGGCTTCACGCAGCATCGGCCAGCCTTTCGGGTCGTGGTAGCGCAGGAAGGCCTTGTGCAGGCGGCGCTGTTCTTCGCTCTTGACGATGGTCACCGCGTCGCTCTTGTAGGTGACCTTGCGCAGCGGGTTCTTGCCCGAGTGGTACATCGCCGTGGCGGTGGCCATTGGCGAGGGGTAGAACGCCTGCACCTGGTCGGCGCGGAAGCCGTTGCCCTTGAGCCACAGGGCCAGGTTCATCATGTCTTCATCGGTGGTGCCCGGGTGGGCGGCGATGAAATAAGGAATCAGGTACTGCTCCTTGCCCGCTTCCTTGGTGTACTTCTCGAACATGCGCTTGAACTTGTCATAGCTGCCAATGCCCGGTTTCATCATCTGGTTGAGCGGACCTTCCTCGGTGTGTTCCGGGGCGATCTTCAGGTAGCCACCGACGTGGTGGGTCACCAGCTCTTTGACGTACTCCGGCGACTCGACCGCGAGGTCGTAGCGCAAGCCGGAAGCGATCAGAATCTTCTTCACGCCCGGCAACGCACGGGCGCTGCGGTACAGCTGAATCAGCGACGAGTGGTCGGTGTTCAGGTTCGGGCAGATACCCGGGAACACGCAGGATGGCTTGCGGCACGCGGATTCGATTTCCGGGCTCTTGCAGGCAATGCGGTACATGTTCGCGGTCGGGCCGCCGAGGTCGGAGATGACGCCGGTGAAGCCGGGCACCTTGTCGCGGATCTCTTCGATTTCGCGAATGATCGACTCTTCGGAACGGTTCTGGATGATCCGGCCTTCATGCTCGGTGATCGAGCAGAAGGTGCAGCCGCCGAAGCAGCCACGCATGATGTTCACCGAGAAACGGATCATGTCGTAGGCCGGGATCTTTTCCTTGCCGTACGCCGGGTGCGGAATACGGGCGTAAGGCATGCCAAACACGTAGTCCATTTCTTCGGTGGTCATGGGAATGGGCGGCGGGTTGAACCACACGTCCACTTCACCATGCTTCTGCACCAGGGCGCGGGCGTTGCCCGGGTTGGTTTCCAGGTGCAACACGCGGTTGGCGTGGGCGTACAGGACCGAGTCGCCACGGACTTTTTCCACGGACGGCAGACGGATAACCGTCTTGTCGCGGGTCATACGCGGGCTGGCCAGGATCTGTACGACCTTGGCTTCTTCCGGGTCTTCCACCGGGCCCTTTTCCTGCTCGATGGCGCAGGCCTGGGTGTCCTGGGTGTTCACGTACGGGTTGATGATCTTGTCGATCTTGCCCGGGCGGTCGATACGGGTGGAGTCCACTTCGTACCAGCCTTCAGGCGTGTCACGTCGAATGAACGCGGTGCCGCGCACGTCGGTGATGTCTTCAATCTTGTGGCCCCACGACAGGCGCTGGGCAACTTCGACGATGGCCCGCTCGGCGTTGCCGTACAGCAGGATGTCGGCGCAGGCGTCGATCAGGATCGAGTTGCGCACCCGGTCCTGCCAGTAGTCGTAGTGGGCGATGCGGCGCAGGGAGGCCTCGATGCCGCCGAGTACGATCGGCACATGCTTGTAGGCTTCCTTGCAGCGCTGGCTGTAGACCAGGCTGGCGCGGTCCGGACGTTTGCCGGCCATGCCACCTGGGGTGTAGGCGTCATCGGAACGGATTTTCTTGTCGGCGGTGTAGCGGTTGATCATCGAGTCCATGTTGCCGGCCGCGACGCCGAAGAACAGGTTCGGCTCGCCGAGCTTCATGAAGTCGTCTTTGGACTGCCAGTTGGGCTGGGCAATGATCCCGACGCGAAAGCCCTGGGACTCCAGCAGCCGGCCGATGATTGCCATGCCGAACGACGGATGGTCCACGTACGCGTCACCGGTGACGATGATGATGTCGCATGAATCCCAGCCAAGCTGATCCATCTCCTCCCTGCTCATCGGCAGGAATGGCGCAGGACCGAAACATTCGGCCCAGTACTTGGGATAGTCAAATAACGGCTTGGCTGTTTGCATGACGGTGACCGGTGTTGAGATGAAAAATCGCGGGCGCGGAATATAGCACAAAATTTGACCAATTCCGACCTTTGCAGTCGGAATTGGTGGGACGACTATTTACTCGTCTTCGAAGTTATAGCTGCCCGGCGCCAGGTTTTCGAAGCGGGTGTATTTACCGATAAAGGCCAGGCGCGTGGTGCCGATCGGGCCGTTACGCTGCTTGCCGATAATGATTTCGGCGATGCCTTTATGCTCGGTTTCCGGGTGATACACCTCGTCCCGGTAAACGAACATGATCACGTCAGCATCCTGCTCGATCGCTCCGGATTCCCGCAAGTCGGAGTTGATCGGGCGCTTGTTGGGACGTTGCTCCAGGGACCGGTTGAGCTGCGACAGGGCAACCACCGGGCAGTTGAATTCCTTGGCCAGGGCTTTCAACGAGCGGGAAATCTCGGAAATCTCGTTGGTCCGGCTGTCACCGCTTGAGCCCGGGATCTGCATCAGCTGCAGGTAGTCGATCATGATCAGGGCGATGTCGCCGTGCTCACGCACCAGGCGTCGGGTACGTGCGCGCATTTCCGACGGGCTGATGCCCGCAGTGTCATCGATGAACAGCTTGCGGTCGTTGAGCAGGTTGACCGCCGAGGTCAGGCGCGGCCAATCGTCGTCTTCCAGGCGACCGGCACGCACCTTGGTCTGGTCGATGCGGCCCAGGGACGACAACATACGCATGATCAGCGATTCACCTGGCATCTCCAGGGAATAAACCAGTACGGCCTTGTCGCTGCGCAACACGGCGTTTTCCACCAGGTTCATGGCGAAGGTGGTTTTACCCATGGACGGACGACCGGCGACGATGATCAAGTCCGCGGGCTGCAAGCCGCTGGTCATGCCATCCAGGTCGGTGTAGCCGGTGGACAGGCCGGTGATGGCGTTGTCGGTGTTGAACAGGGTATCGATACGGTCGATGGCCTTGGTCAGCAGGTCGTTGACGCTGACCGGGCCGCCGGTTTTCGGCCGCGCTTCGGCGATCTGGAAGATCTGCCGTTCGGCCTCGTCGAGGATCTCTTCGGCGGTACGGCCTTCGGGGTTGAAGGCGCTGTCGGCGATCTCGGTGGCAATGCCGATCAACTGGCGCAACGTGGCCCGCGCACGGACGATCTGCGCATAGGCCTTGATGTTGGCGACCGATGGCGTGTTCTTCGCCAGTTCGCCCAGGTAACCCAGGCCGCCCACTTGGGACGTCTGGCCTTCCTTGTCCAGTTGCTCGGCCAGGGTCACCACGTCGATCGGTGAGTTCTGGTCAGCCAGCTTGGCAATGGCGCGGAAGATCAGGCGGTGGTCATGACGGTAGAAATCGCCGTCCGAGACTTGATCCAGCACGCGCTCCCAGGCGTTGTTGTCCAGCATCAAACCACCGAGCACGGCCTGTTCGGCCTCGATGGAATGCGGCGGCACCTTCAGGGCAGCGGTTTGCAGATCATATTGCTCAGGAGCGGAGATATCGTTCATGGCCACTTGGAATAGTTGGAGAATCAGGGGCTACAGAAAAACAAAAGGCACGACCTGTAAACAGGATCGTGCCCGATGTTAACCGCCCGGCACGCGAGGTGCCAGTCAGTTAGGTACTGCTTAAGCAGCTACCACAACAACGCGTACGGTTGCTTCGACTTCAGCGTGCAGGTGCACGGCTACATCGAATTCGCCAACGTTGCGGATGGTGCCGTTCGGCAGACGAACTTCGCTCTTCTGCACTTCAACGCCGGAGGCGGTCAGTGCATCAGCGATGTCGTGGGTGCCGATCGAACCGAACAGCTTGCCTTCGTCACCGGCGGTGGCAGTGATAGTCACTTCCAGCTCAGCCAGTTGGGCAGCGCGAGTTTCGGCCGAAGCTTTTTTGTCTGCTGCTGCTTTTTCCAGCTCGGCACGACGCTCTTCAAACGCAGCCAGGTTGGCAGCGGTTGCAGCGGTGGCTTTGCCGTATGGCAGCAGGTAGTTACGACCGTAGCCGGCCTTAACGTTCACTTTGTCGCCCAGGTTGCCCAGGTTGGCGACTTTTTCCAGAAGGATCAGTTGCATGTGAAAATCCTCTAACTTTTAACCTTCACCGTTCGCGTTATCGGCGTCTTTCGGCGCCAGACGACCGCGAAAATCAATCAGGCCGTCGACAATGGCCAAGACCACGAGTAACGGATAGATCAGCTGCATGAACAGCAACAGCGTTACGTACAACCCCACCAGCCAGAATCTGCCCAGTCGCTTTTGCGCCACCAGCCCATGAATCAGGGACAGGCCGGCGAATACCAGCGGTACGCTGCACAACGGCACCAACAGCGCCAGGCCAAACGTCGGCCCGACCACCATGAACGCCAGCAGCAACATCGCGGGTCCTGCGGGGATTCTGATACTGCGAAATTCGCGACCAAAACCGCCCGGGTTATACAACAACGCCTGCCAGTAACGCCCAAGAATCAGGCTCAGCACGCTGACGATCTGCAACAAGGCCGCAATCAGGCCGGTAAGCATCGGTGCAATCACTGACGCGAGACGCGCTCGCTCCTCTACCGATAACTGCTGGTAGAGATCCCCGAGGGCCAGCGGCAGGATCTTTATGATCTCCTGCGCCAGCGCCTCGATTTGCGGGCGGAAAGCCGCGCCAAGCGCCAGTGAATACACCAACCCCAATGCCACGCTGACCAGCAGCGTACGGACCCAGGACTCACTTGCGCGTAAAACCAACGCAAGGGTCGATGAACCGAGCAGTACCAGAAGTACCCGTGGATCATCGAATTTCAACCACCAGACCAAGGCCGGCAGTATTCCCAGGGCAAGAACGCCAAGGGCGTCCTTCAAACCGCGCCGCAGGAGCACAAGGCAACCTGCAGCAGCACCCAACCAATACAACAACGGCAATGCTGCACATCCAGCCACTACCAGAGTGGCCTGCACACGACCGCGCATGATGAACTCAGCTAAGGCGCGCATGCATTCAATCCCTTACTACTTGTCGACTGCCCGGTCTCAGCGGCCGTGGCTGTCGGTGTAGGCCAGCAGGGCCAGGAAGCGGGCGCGCTTGATAGCGGTGGCCAGCTGACGCTGATAACGAGCTTTGGTACCGGTGATGCGGCTTGGAACAATTTTGCCGGTCTCGGATACGTAGGCTTTCAGAGTGTTGAGATCTTTGTAATCGATCTCCTTCACGTCTTCAGCGGTGAAGCGGCAGAATTTACGACGACGGAAGAAACGTGCCATTTGATAGGCTCCTTAAAAGGTCCGTGGATTACTCGTCAGCGTTATCGCTGTTGTCGCTGTCATCACTGTCAGCGCTTTCAGCGCCTTCGTGCTCAGGACGGTCGCGACGCTCACGGCGCTCACTGCGGTTTTCTTCAGCCTTGAGCATCTCGGATTGGCCGGTAACGGCTTCTTCGCGACGGATGACCAGGTTACGGATCACTGCATCGTTGTAGCGGAAGTTGTCTTCCAGCTCGGCCAGGGCCTTGCCAGTGCACTCAACGTTCAGCATCACGTAGTGAGCCTTGTGAACATTGTTGATTGCGTAGGCCAGTTGACGACGGCCCCAATCTTCCAGACGGTGGATTTTGCCGCCGTCTTCTTCGATCAGCTTGGTGTAACGCTCTACCATGCCGCCGACTTGCTCGCTTTGATCCGGGTGGACCAAAAAGATGATTTCGTAATGACGCATGAATGCTCCTTACGGGTTGTAGCCTGCCGCTCAAAAACGGTCAGACAAGGAGTGAATGACACTTATGGATCTTGCCGAAGGGAGGCACATGCGTGCCTGCCATGAAGGCAAGGGGCGCAATTGTAGAGAAGGGGGAGAAAGGGCGCAAGGTGATTGGTGATTATTTGAACAACGCAGATTCAAGGCAAACACAAAACAAATGTGGGAGCTGGCTTGCCTGCGATGACAATGGCACAGGCAACATCTCTGCTGACTGACACACCGCCATCGCGGGCAAGCCCGGCTCCCACAGGGTCTTGCGTCGCTCTTAAGCCTTATTTCTTGGCTTTGGCCTTGGCGCCACGCTGGCGCTGGGCTTCGAACAGGCAGACGCCCGTTGCGACTGAAACGTTGAGGCTGCTGACGCTACCGGCCATCGGCAGGTGCACCAGGTAGTCGCAATGTTCACGGGTCAGGCGACGCATGCCTTTGCCTTCGGCACCCATGATCAGGATGGTCGGGCCGGTGAGGTCCTGGTCATAAATGCTGACCTCGGCCTCTCCCGCCGTACCCACGACCCACAAGCCGCGCTGCTGGAGTTTCTCCAGGGTACGCGCCAGGTTGGTCACCGCCACCAGCGGAATCACTTCTGCCGCACCGCAGGCGACTTTACGCACCACAGGCGTCAAGGTGGCCGACTTGTCTTTAGGCACGATCACCGCCAGTGCGCCGGCAGCATCGGCCGAACGCAGGCAGGCACCCAGGTTGTGCGGATCGGTCACGCCGTCGAGCACCAGCAGCAGCGGCGCGCCTTCGGTGCGATCGAGCAACTCGTCGAGCATCGCCTCGCCCCAGACCTGGCTCGGGCTTACGTCCGCGACCACACCCTGGTGAACGCCTTCGACCCAGACGTCCATTTCACGACGCTCGGCCTGGCCGATAGCAACCTTGTTTTGATTGGCCAACTCGACCAGCGCTTGTACACGCGGCTCACTACGGCCTTCTGCCAACCACACCTGTTTGACACGCTTCGGGTGGTGACGCAGCAACGCTTCTACGGCGTGAACGCCGTAGATTTTTTCCAGACTCATGACTTGGCCTTAGGTTTGCGCGACCCGCCGCTTTTCGCGGGGGCCGAACCCGCTTTTGGCGGGCCTTTACGGTGTTTACTCGGCTTGCTCGACGGTTTTTCCGCCTCGCGGGACTTTCCCCCAGACGCCGCTTTACCACCGCTTTTGGCTTCGTTGAGCAACTGCTGCTTCAACTCGCGGCTCTTGCGCAGCTCGGCGTTTTTCGCCGCGGCATCGCTAGGGCGGTAGGCTTCGGGGGCCTTGTCCTTGGCAGACGAACGACGAGCAGGCTTGGCAGGTGCTGGCTCGGCGACTGCTGCTTTCGCAGGAGCCCCTTTGCCTTTGGCGGCCGGCGCTGCAGTTTCGTTGCCACGTTTTTTACGGCCAGTCGGCTCAACAGGCTTGTCTGGCATGCCGAAGTCGATCTTGCGCTCGTCGAGGTCGACGCGCATGACCTGCACTTCCACGGTGTCGCCCAAACGGAAGCTGCGACCGGTGCGCTCGCCCGCCAGGCGGTGATGCACAGGGTCGAAGTGGTAGTAGTCACCCGGCAAGGCGGTGACGTGCACCAGGCCCTCGACGTAGATATCAGTCAGCTCGACGAACAGGCCAAAACCGGTCACGGCGGTGATCACACCCGGGAACGACTCGCCCACGCGGTCTTTCATGAACTCGCACTTGAGCCAGTTCACCACGTCGCGGGTGGCTTCGTCGGCACGGCGTTCGCTCATGGAGCACTGCTCGCCCAGCTGCTCCAGGGCCGCTTCGTCGTACGGATAGATCCGTGCCTTCGGAATGGTCATGGCACCGGCGCGCTTGACGTGCGGGGTGTTCTGCTTGGAATGGATCACACTGCGGATCGCCCGGTGCGTGAGCAAGTCCGGGTAACGGCGAATCGGCGAGGTGAAGTGGGTGTACGCCTCATAATTCAGGCCGAAGTGGCCTTGGTTATCAGCGCTGTACACCGCCTGGCTCAGCGAGCGCAGCATGACGGTCTGGATCACGTGATAATCCAGACGATCCTTGATGCTCGCGAGCAGAGCCTGGTAGTCCTTTGGCGTCGGGCCGTCCTTGCCTTTGTGCAGGGACAGGCCGAGCTCACCGAGGAACGCGCGCAGCTTCTCCAGACGCTCCGGCGGCGGGCCGTCGTGCACCCGGTACAACGCAGGAATCTCGTGCTTCTTCAGGAATTCTGCGGTGGCCACGTTGGCGGCCAGCATGCATTCCTCGATCAGCTTGTGAGCATCGTTACGCGTGGTCGGAGTGATCGCGGCGATCTTGCGCTCGGAACCGAAGACAATCCGGGTTTCCTGGGTTTCGAAGTCGATCGCGCCACGCACGTGACGAGCGCCCAGCAGCACCTTGTACAGCGCATAGAGCTGCTTGAGGTGCGGCACGACATGGCCGTACTCACCGCGCAAGGCTTTGGCTTCGCTGGTTTTCGGCTGCTCCAGGATGGTGCTGACCTTGTTGTAGGTCAGGCGGGCCTGGGAGTGGATCACCGCTTCATAGAACTGGTAGTCGGTCATTTCGCCGGTTTTCGAGATGGTCATCTCGCACACCATGGCCAAACGGTCGACTTTCGGGTTCAGGGAGCACAAACCGTTCGACAGCTGCTCAGGCAGCATCGGGATCACGCGCTCGGGGAAGTACACCGAGTTGCCGCGCACCTGGGCTTCGTTGTCCAGGGCCGAACCGATCTTCACGTAGCTGGACACATCGGCAATCGCGACGAACAACTTCCAGCCGCCGGAGAACAGGCGCAGTTTGCCGGGCTTGGCTTCGCAGTAGACCGCATCGTCGAAGTCGCGGGCATCTTCGCCGTCAATGGTGACGAACGGCAGATGGCGCAGGTCGATGCGTTTCTCTTTGTCTTTTTCTTCAACTTCAGGCTTGAGCTTGGAGGCTTCTTTCAGCACCGCCTCAGGCCAGACGTGGGGGATATCGTAGGTGCGCAGCGCAACATCGATTTCCATGCCCGGCGCCATGTAGTTGCCGACCACTTCGACGATATCGCCCTGTGGCTGGAAGCGCGCAGTTGGCCAGTGGGTGATTTTCACCTCGACGAACTGACCGACCTTGGCGGCGCCATTGCGGCCCGGGGTGATCAGCACTTCCTGCTGGACCTTCGGGTTATCCGGCACGACAAAGCCGATGCCGCCTTCTTCGAAGTAACGACCAACGATGGACTCGTGGGCACGGGACACCACTTCGACGATCACGCCTTCGCGGCGACCGCGACGGTCGAGACCGGAAACGCGCGCCAGGGCACGATCGCCATCGAACACCAGGCGCATTTGCGCCGGGCTCATGAACAGGTCGTCGCTGCCATCGTCGGGGATCAGGAAGCCGAAACCGTCACGGTGGCCGGCGATGCGGCCGAGGATCAGGTCGAGCTTGTCCACAGGCGCGTACGTGCCACGGCGGGTGTAGATCAACTGGGCATCGCGCTCCATGGCGCGCAGGCGGCGACGCAGGGCTTCGAGTTGGTCTTCGGTGGTCAGACCGAATTCTTCAACCAGCTGCTCGCGGCTAGCAGGCGAACCCCGATCGGCGAGGTGCGCCAGGATCAGTTCGCGGCTAGGAATAGGGTTTTCATATTTTTCCGCTTCACGAGCGGCCTCGGGATCGAGGGACTGCCAATCGGCCATTAGAGAGTTTTCACCTTGTCTATATGCGGGTTAGTTTGGCATACGCGTATTGAAACGGGAAATTTCAGGTGTCAACAAGCCCGTAAAAGCACTTTGTAGCCCTTGGAATGCACCTTGCGCGACCGCCCACGAAATATTCCAGACTTTTTTCATGGCAGGGCTTTACAGCAGAAAATAGCCTCCGTATAGTGCGCGCCATCGACGACGGCAACGTTGTTGATGCTGCCCAGGTGGTGAAATTGGTAGACACGCCAGCTTCAGGTGCTGGTGATCGCAAGGTCGTGGAAGTTCGAGTCTTCTCCTGGGCACCAATTTCAAACTCAAGGTTCTTCCTCGAGTCTCCAAAAACCCGCGAAAGCGGGTTTTTGCGTTTCAGGCCTTTGATTTTTAACGAGAATCTTGATTTATATTTTTGAATCAGGGGTTTACAGATCAAAAAGCCCTCCGTATAGTTCGCTCCATCAACAGCGCAAGCGTTGATAATGCCCAGGTGGTGAAATTGGTAGACACGCCAGCTTCAGGTGCTGGTGATCGCAAGGTCGTGGAAGTTCGAGTCTTCTCCTGGGCACCAAATTCAGATCAAACCCGCGAAAGCGGGTTTTTTCGTTTCCGGGGTTTGAAAACCTGCCCGCTGATTTCCCCCCTCGCCCGCACTTGAGAAGTTTTATCGTTTATCCTTGTAAGGATTTGTTGCACTCAAGTGAGGAAAACCCCGGATGATGATCCGCGATACCCGTCTCAAGACATCCCTTCTGCGTGGCCTGACCATCACTCTGCTCGGCCTGACCCTGCTCTCGCCCGCCGCCTATTCTGCCGACAAGGTCGCCCTGACCCTGTACAACGGCCAACACAAGGAGGTCGGCGATGAACTTGCCAAGGCTTTCGAAGCCAAGACCGGCATCCATGTCAATGTGCGCAAAGGCAGCAGCAACCAGCTGGCCAGCCAGGTCGTCGAAGAAGGCGACCGCTCCCCTGCCGACGTGATCTACACCGAAGAATCGCCGCCGCTGAATAAACTCGGCGAACAAGGCCTGCTCGCGACCATCGACGCCAGCACCCTCGACGTTTTGCCCAAGGAATATGTAGCCGCCAACGGCGCCTGGATGGGCGTGACCGCACGCACCCGCGTCGTGGCGTTCAACCCGAAACTGATCGCCGAAAAAGACCTGCCGAAGTCGGTACTGGATTTCGCCGGTCCTGAATGGCAAGGCAAGGTCGGTTTCGTACCGACCAGCGGCGCGTTCCAGGAGCAGGCCGTAGCGATCATCAAGCTGCACGGTCGCGAAGCGGCTGAAGAATGGCTGACCGGCCTGCGCGCGTTCGGCAAGGTCTACAGCAACAACATGGTTGCGCTCAAAGCCGTGGAAAATGGCGAAGTCGCTACCGTACTGGTGAACAACTACTACTGGTTCGCCCTGAAGAAAGAAAAAACCAATCTGGACTCCCAACTGCACTACTTCACCAACGGTGATGCGGGCGGCCTGATTACCGTGTCTGCCGCGGCTGCGCTGAAATCCAGCAAGCATCCAAAAGAAGCCCAGCAACTGTTGGCTTTCATGGCCAGCGAAGAAGGCCAACGGGTCATCACCAACACCTCCGCCGAATACCCGCTGCGCAAGGGCATGGAATCCAACCGTGGCCTCAAGCCTTTCAGCGAGCTGCAACCGCCGAAAGTCACCCCTGCCGACCTGGGCAACGCCGAAGAAGCCCTGGAAATGGAACGTGACGTTGGCTTGAACTGATGAACCCATCGCTCCCCACCCCCGCTTTGCGCGGGGGTTTTACGCCAAGACGCAAGCGCCCTTCGATCGGGTTGCTGCTGCCGGTCCTGCTGCTGGTGGGGCTGAGCCTGTTGCCGCTGGTGTATGTCGGCCTCAAGGCCTGGCAGGCGGGCTGGGCCGAGGCCGTGCACTTGCTGTGGCGACCTTATGTGTTCGGATTGCTGCGCAACACCTTGGCGCTGATGGTCGGCGTGACCGTGGCCTGCGGCGTGATCGGCCTGTCGCTGGCCTGGCTGCTGGAACGCAGCAGCCTGCCGGGCCGGCGTATCTGGGGAGTGATTCTGTGCCTGCCATTTGCGGTGCCGGCGTTTGTCAGCAGCTTTACCTGGGTTTCGTTAAGCGCCAACTTTGAAGGGTTGGGCGGAGCGATCCTGGTGATGACCCTTTCTAAATACCCACTGGTGTTTCTGCCGGTGGCGGCAACTCTGCGCAATCTTGATCCATCCCTGGAAGAATCGGCCCGCACCCTTGGCCTGAATCGCTGGGGTGTGTTCTTTCGCATCACCTTGCCTTTACTGTGGCCATCACTGCTGGCCGGGGCACTGTTGATTGCCCTGCATATGCTGGTGGAGTTCGGCGCACTGTCGATCATCGGCTTGCAGACATTTACCACCGCGATCTATCAGCAATTCGAGCTGGAGTTCAGCAATGCCAATGCGGCGATGCTGTCGGCCGTTCTGCTGGTGATGTGCCTGACGCTGCTTTGGCTGGAACTGCGGGTGCGCGGCAAAGGCCGGCATGTGCGCACCGGGCAGGGCGCGGCACGACACGCTGAACAGGTTCGACTCGGTAAATGGGCGCCTCTGGGGCAGCTGTATTGCCTGCTCCTGGCGATTATTGGGAGCGGCATTCCACTGGGCATGCTCGGTTATTGGCTGGCCGTGGGCAGCTCAGCGGCATTTCCGGTCGCCGAGATCAGCGAGGCACTGCTTTCCTCATTGGCACTCTCCCTAGGTGGCGCCGCGCTGTGCCTGTTGTTTGCAGTACCGGTGGGCCTGCTGGTGGTGCGCTACAAGGGCCGGCTCGCCCTGTGGGCCGAACGCCTGCCGTACTTGCTGCACGCCCTGCCCGGCCTGGTGATTGCGCTGACGCTGGTGTATTTCGCGCTGCATTACGTGCCGGCGCTGTATCAGACGTCGGCGTTGCTGCTGATTGCTTATGCGTTGCTGTTTTTGCCGCTGGCCCAGGCGCCGATCCGCACGGCGCTGAACAAGGCGGCACCGCAGCTGGAAGAGGCGGCGAGGACCCTGGGCGCGTCGTCGTTCAGTGCGTTTTGCCGGGTGACGTTGCCGATTATTTTCCCGGCGTTGGGCGCGGCGTTTGCGCTGGTGTTCCTGGATGCGATGAAGGAATTGACGGCGACGTTGCTGCTCAGTCCTACCGGGCTGAACACCTTGGCGACTGCCGTGTGGGCGCATACCTCGAATGTGGAATTCGCGGCAGCGGCGCCCTATGCAGCATTGTTGATTTTGGTGTCGGGGCTGCCGGTGTATTTGCTTACGACGCGGATGTATCTGAGTCGCTGAAGCCGCCATCGCAGGCAAGCCAGCTCCCACACTTGACCGTATTCCAAAACTGGAACTCGATCGAGCGTGGGAGCTGGCTTGCCTGCGATGAGGCCGAAACAGGCGACATCAAGCCCGAAACTGCCCCAGGCTCGCCTTCAACTGCGCCGCCAGCCCATCCAGTACCTTGCCACTGGCGGTAGTCTCCACCACCGCCTGAGCGGCCCGCTCTGCCTGGGCATGGATGATTTCCACCCGCCCACGCACCGCATGCGCGCCTTGCGCCTGATGCTCAGCCGCACGGGTCGCCAGGCCAATCGCCGCATGCACCTGCTCTACCGAGGCCTGCACCGACTGTTGCAGGCGCACGCTGTCGCGCAACACCAGCAAACCTTCGCTGGCCTGACGCCCGGCCTTTCCGATGGTCTCCACCGCCTCACGGGCGCCTTGCTGCAACGCCACGATGTGGGCCTGGATGTCACCGGTAGAACTCTGGGTTTTACTGGCCAGGGCACGTACCTCGTCCGCCACCACCGCAAAACCGCGACCGGTCTCACCAGCCCGGGCCGCTTCAATCGCCGCATTGAGCGCCAGCAGGTTGGTTTGCTCGGCAATCCCGTGGATCACCGTCAGGACCACCTCGATCTGCTCGCTCTGCTGAGCCAGCCGCTCGATCACCCTGGACCCGGCCTGCACCTGCCCCGCCAACGCCTCGATCAGGCTGCCGACTTCGGCAGAAGTACGTGAGTTCTCATCAGTCGCCTGGCGAATATCCACTACCTGCTGCAGCGCCGCCTGCATCGCATGGCTTTCCGCCTGGGCCTCATCCGCCATTTGCGACAGCGCCCGCAGGCTCTCGGCAACTTCATCACGCTGTAAGCCGGCGGCCGCGTCGGCACCGGCATTGCGCAAGGTCATCGCACCGATTTCCACGCCGGTACGCTGGGCTACATCGCCCGCCTCACGCACGATCGGCTGCAACTTATCCACAAAGCGATTGACCGCCGAGGCCATGTCGCCGATTTCGTCCTGGCTGTTGATCTGCACGCGCTTGGTCAGGTCGCCCTCTCCCGCGGCCAGATCGTCCATCGCTGCAATCAACAGCTTCAGGCGATTGACCACGCGACGCCCAAGCACCACGGCAATCAGCAGCAGCACGCCAAAACCGACCACCGCCAGGCCCATGCCGATGCGCCAGCGCAACGTGCCCGCCGCTTCTTGCACGGCATGGGTGGTATTGGCGGTCATCTGGGTGGCAGTGGCTTGCGCCGACTGCAAGCGCGCGCCCATGGCCGAAGCGCTGTCAGCTGCAGCCCCCTTGAGGCTGTCGCCCACCAGTTGATCACTGCTGGCAATCAGCGCGGCAAAACGCTTATCCAGTGCGGCCAGGTCGACGTCCACCGAAGCAGTTGAAACCCCCATGATGACCTTGCCGATCTCCACGCCGTTGGGGCTGATAGACGCCTCAAGGTAGTAAACCGACGGATCGTTTTTCGCCGCATCCAGCACCTTGTCCAGAGCACGCTCGCCCTGCCCTTTCTCCAGCAGCGCCGCATTAATCGGGTTTTCCCGGTTCAGGTAGCGGGTGAGATGCTGGCCAGTGGCGTCGTCGTAGACCACGAACAACACATTTGGATTGCGCTGGGCACGCCGGGCGAATTCCGACAGGGTCGGCACGTCGCTGTCCCACATGGCGCGGGGCGCCACGGAAGCCAGCAGCTGCGCCATATCATTGGCGGAGTCCTTCAGGTCTTTTTCCAGGGTCGCACGCAGTTGCTTCTGCTCGTCCTGCAGACGCGTGGAAAGCCCTGCCGTCAGACGCTGGCGGGTGCTGGAAGACAGGCTGTCCAGACTGGAGGTGACTTCCTTGCCAGCCTGGGCCAGTTCGCCGGAGAGTTTCTGACTGTCGACACCCAGCCGATTACCTAAATCAGCTTCCAGCGCGGTGACCGTGCTCCGAGTCAGCGCGACCGCCACCAGCACTTGCACCAAAAGAGCGATACCTAGGGTAACGAACACCGGCCGCAACAGTCGGCTTTGTAACAATGAGAGAACGGCAGACATCGTGAATCCCTCCACCTGGGGTGCCATTAAATTGATAGCACCACGAAAGAGAGAAACACAGCAAGGGTCGTGCCGTATAGCAAACAGAAACGACAAAGGGCCCCCGAAGGGACCCTTTGTGTTTTACATCAACAGCTTATTAAGCGAACGGGTGACGCAGAACGATGGTCTCGTTGCGGTCCGGGCCCGTCGAAATAATGTCGATTGGCGCACCGATCAACTCTTCAACACGCTTGATGTAAGCGCGGGCGTTGGCCGGCAGCTCTTCCAGGGTCTTGGCGCCCACGGTCGACTCGGTCCAGCCCGGCACTTCTTCGTACACAGGCTGCAGGCCCACGTAGCTGTCCGCGTCGGTTGGGGCAACGTCCTTGCCTTGTGCATCTTTGTAGCCGATACAGATGTTGATGGTTTCCAGGCCGTCGAGTACGTCCAGCTTGGTCAGGCAGATGCCCGAGATGCTGTTCACATCGATAGCGCGACGCAGGATAACGGCGTCAAACCAGCCACAACGACGGGCACGACCAGTAGTAGCGCCGAACTCGTGACCTTGTTTGGCCAGGTGCGCACCGACGTCGTCGAACAGCTCAGTCGGGAACGGACCCGAACCTACGCGCGTGGTGTAGGCCTTGGTGATGCCGAGGATGTAGTCCAGGAACATCGGGCCGACGCCCGAACCCGTCGCAACGCCGCCAGCGGTGGTGTTGGAACTGGTGACGTACGGGTAAGTGCCGTGGTCGATGTCCAGCAACGAACCCTGGGCGCCTTCGAACATGATGTCTTTGCCAGCGCGACGCAGGTCGTGCAGCTCGGCAGTCACGTCCAGCATCAGCGGCTTGAGCAGCTCAGCGTATTCCTTGCACTCGGCCAGGGTCTTTTCAAATTCGATGGCCGGCTCTTTGTAGTAACCCACCAGCATGAAGTTGTGGTAATCCACCAGCTCACGCAGCTTGTCTTCAAAGCGCGGCATGTTGAGCAGGTCGCCCACACGCAGGCCACGACGTGCAACCTTGTCTTCGTAGGCCGGGCCGATGCCACGACCGGTCGTACCGATCTTCAGCTCGCCACGGGCCTTTTCACGGGCCTGGTCCAGCTCAACGTGGAAGGACAGGATCAGCGGGCAGGAAGGGCTGATACGCAGGCGCTCACGCACAGGTACGCCTTTCTCTTCCAGCTTGGTGATCTCGCGCAGCAGGGCGTCAGGTGCAACCACCACGCCGTTGCCGATCAGGCACTGTACGCCTTCGCGCAACACACCCGACGGGATCAGGTGCAAGACGGTTTTTTCGCCATCGATGACCAGGGTGTGGCCAGCGTTGTGGCCACCTTGGTAGCGCACTACGGCGGCAGCATGTTCGGTCAGCAGATCAACGATCTTGCCTTTGCCCTCATCACCCCATTGGGTGCCCAGGACTACGACATTCTTACCCATAACACTTGTCCTCATTCGCGCAAACTTGGTGCCGGCAGTGGCCGGCAGGAAAACTCAAGAAGCCAGTGGCGATACTTGCCAAAGCCCGTTCTGCAGAATCAATTGCCGGTCGCAGTCCGCTTCACGGGCGGCGGCCAATGGCTGCCCAGGCAAGGCCTGGACCACACGCTGACCCTCACTGCGCAACTGGCAAACCTGCTGCCAGAGTGCTGCGTCCGTACTGTCGGGCATCCAGATACCGCCAGACGGCAGCTCGACCTCAGCACGCCCCAGGGTCACCAGGGTTTTCAAATCGGTGGAAAAACCGGTCGCCGGACGGGCACGACCGAAGTCGGCGCCGATGTCGTCATAACGACCGCCCTGGGCGATGGCCTGGCCAACACCCGGGACAAACACCGCGAACACCACACCGGTGTGGTAGTGGTAGCCGCGCAACTCACCCAAATCGAAATACAACGGCAACTGCGGGAACCGCGCCGACAACTGCTCGGCAATCGCCAGCACGTCGTCCAGGGCTGCCAAAACGTCAGCCGGCGCATTCGCCAGGCGATCACGGGCGGCGGTCAATACTTCACGGCCGCCACACAGGTCCACCAGCGCACGCAGCATGCCGGCCAGGTCGGCAGGCACGCCCGCCGTCAGGGCGATCACTTCATCGATGGCCTTGCGTTGCAGGGCATCGAACAACTGTTGCTCCACTTCACCCGACAAGCCGGCCGCACGGGCCAGGCCGCGGTAGATGCCAACATGCCCGAGGTCCATGTGCACGTCCGGCACATCGGCCAGTTGCAGCATGGCCAGCATCAGGCTGATGACTTCCACGTCGCTGCTCGGGCTGGCATCGCCGTACAACTCGGCGCCCAGCTGGATCGGGCTACGGGAAGACGACAAGGCACGCGGTTGAGCATGCAGCACGCTGCCGGCGTAGCACAGGCGGCTTGGCCCTTCGCGACGCAGGGTGTGCGCATCAATGCGCGCCACTTGCGGCGTGATGTCGGCACGAAAGCCCATTTGCCGGCCCGATTGCGGGTCGATGACCTTGAAGGTGCGCAGATCCAGGTCCTGGCCCGCGCCGGTCAGCAGGGATTCCAGGTACTCGATATGGGGGGTCACGACAAACTCGTAACCCCAGCTCTGGAACAGATCCAACACCTGGCGGCGCGCGATTTCAATGCGCGCAGCTTCTGGTGGCAGTACTTCTTCGATGCCATCTGGCAGCAGCCAGCGGTCTACCGTTGCCATTACGCCATTCCCCTATGATCCGGGCGGCCAGCCCTCGGGCGAGCCTTGAGTGAAGCAGAAAATACCCGGCCCCTGCATAAACCACGCGCAAGAGCGACGTGACGAACGACCAACAATCGGCCTCGTCGGGCACTTTCCTCGAAAAACCTGTGGCGTCTGCGGCGCAAAACCACAATCAAACATGCAGACGCAAAAAAGCCGGGAATTTCCCGGCTGCCGCATCATACACCCGTTTTCTGAAAGGATCACCCCGCCCGGCATTTTAGCCGCCCGACGGAGTGATTATCAGACTACATGGGGGTTACTTGGACTTTTCCAGGTAGCGGAAGAAATCGCTACTTGGGTCCAGCACCATGACGTCGGTTTTGTTCGCGAAGCTTTCACGGTAGGCACGCAGGCTACGGTAGAACGCGTAGAACTCCTGGTCCTGGCCGTACGCCTTGGCGTAGATCGAAGCGGCTTGAGCATCACCATCACCACGGGCCTCTTCAGACTCGCGATAGGCTTCAGCCAACAGTACGCGACGCTGACGGTCCGCATCCGCACGGATCCCCTCTGCCAGCTCGTTACCCTTGGCGCGGTGCTCACGAGCCTCGCGCTCACGCTCGGTGCTCATACGCTCGAACACGCTGCGGTTCACTTCCTTCGGAAGGTCGATGGCCTTGACCCGAACATCGATGACTTCGATGCCCAGCTCTTTTTCCGCCATCGCGTTCAACGAACGCGTGATGTCAGCCATCAGCGCGTCACGTTCACCGGATACCACCTCGTGCAGGGTGCGCTTACCAAACTGGTCACGCAGGCCCGATTCCAGACGGCGCGACAAACGCTCGTCAGCAATCTGCTTGAGGCCGGAAGTCGCGGTGTAGAAGCGCTCGGCATCCTTGACGCGCCACTTGGCGTAGGCGTCAACCATCACAGCTTTCTTTTCCAGGGTCAGGAAGCGTTGTGTCGGTGCATCCAGGGTCATCAGGCGGCCGTCGAACTTGCGCACCTGGTTGACGTAGGGGACTTTCACATGCAGGCCCGGCTGGACATCCGCCTGAACCACGCGACCGAATTGCAGCAACACCGCGCGCTCGGTCTGAGACACGATATAGAAGCAGTTCCAGGCAGCGATGACCACGACGACGCCCACAATCAGGGCGGTCAGCGATTTATTGCTCATCAACGACTCTCCCTGGTACGTGTTTGCTGTTGCAGCAAGTCAGCGGCCGCACGGGCACTGGCTTCATTGGCAGCAGCATTGGAACCGGTGGACGGTGCGCTGGTGCCGCTACGACCACCTTCGATCATCTTGTCCAGCGGCAGGTACAGCAGATTGTTCTGCCCGCCCTTGCTGCCGGTCACGAGAACCTTGCTGGTGTTGCTGAAGACTTCCTGCATGGTGTCCAGGTACAGACGCTCACGGGTGACTTCCGGTGCCTTGCGGTACTCGGCCACCAGCTTGGTGAAGCGGTCTGCCTCACCCTTGGCGCGGGAAACCACTTCGTCGCGGTAACCGTTGGCATCTTCAAGGATGCGCTGGGCCTGACCACGGGCTTCCGGCACGACGCCGTTGGCGTAGGTTTCAGCCTGGTTGCGCGAACGCTGCTCGTCTTCACGGGCGCGGATCACGTCATCGAAGGCTTCCTGCACTTCACGCGGTGCCGCTGCGCTCTGTACGTTGACCTGGGTCACGGTGATACCGGTGCGATAGGTGTCGAGGAACCGTTGCAGGCGCTCCTTGATTTCGCTGGCCATCAATTCACGACCTTCGGTCAGCACCTGGTCCATTGCGGTGGAACCCACCACGTGGCGCAGGGCGCTTTCAGTCGCATGTTGCAGGCTGATTTCCGGCTGATCGACGTTCAGCACGAAGTCCTGCAGGTTGCTGATCTTGTACTGCACGGTCAGCGGCACTTCGACGATGTTTTCGTCTTCGGTCAGCATCTGGCCCTGCTTGGTGTAGGCACGCTCACGCGTGACGTTCTCCATGTACTTTTTATCGATCGGCGGGAAGTAGATGTTCAGGCCCGGGCCAACGGTCTCGTAGTACTTGCCGAAGCGCAGCACCACGGCTTGCTCCTGCTCGTCCACGACATAGACCGCGCTGTACAGCCAAACAGCCGCCAGCACGACGAGGCCGATGCCGAGCAGGCCGTAACCACCGCCCTTGCTCGTACGACCGCCTTCGTCACCACCACGTTTTTTCCCACCACCGAACAACCCATTCAGGCTTTCCTGCAGCTTTCGGAAGGCCTCGTCGAGATCTGGTGGCCCCTTGCGGTCGCCATTATTGCGGCGTTTACCACCCCAAGGATCCTGATTATTCGAGTTGCCACCCGGCTCATTCCAAGCCATAGCGCTCTCCATCTGATAAAGCAAAGACGCACCCACGGCGCGCCGACCAATGCTACAGAATGCCTGTCACAGCGGCACAACCGCTTTCTCAGGCTTTTATTGCAAAGTGTGTTGTTCGATGAACTCCGTTGGCACAACGCCTTCACGGCTGACCAGCCGATTCAGCTCCGAGCGCGGCAATCGAACGGCCAGCAAGCTGACGCCTTCTTCGTCGTGTTCTTCTTTCTGTACCGCGCCCAGCTCGAAAAACTGTGCACGCAGTCGAGCAAAACGCTGAGGCAAGCGCAAGGTGCCGACAAACAAATCGCTGCCCAACAACTCGGCAATGGCCTGTTCAAGCAATTCCAGGCCACTGCCATCACGCGCCGACAGCCAGACCCGCTGGGGCTTGCCGTTCTCGTCGCGCTGGATTTGTGGCTCAACGCCTTCAAGCAAATCGAGTTTGTTATAGACCTCGAGGATCGGCAAGTCCTGGGCACCAATCTCGCCCAGCACCACCATGACCTGTTCAATCTGCAACATGCGATCCGGTTCGGCCGCATCGATCACGTGCAACAGCAGGTCGGAATTGCTCGACTCTTCGAGCGTAGACCGAAATGCCTCGACCAGCTTGTGGGGCAGGTGACGAATGAAACCCACGGTATCGGCCAGGACAATCGGCCCCAGGTCGTCCAGTTCCAGACGGCGCAAGGTCGGGTCGAGGGTCGCAAACAGTTGGTCGGCCGCGTACACGTCCGATTTCGTCACGTTGTTGAAGAGCGTGGATTTGCCGGCGTTGGTATAGCCCACCAGGGAAACGGTAGGGATATCCGCACGCATGCGGCCACGGCGCGATTGTTCGCGCTGGCTGCGCACCTTTTCCAGGCGGCCCTTGATCTGTCGCAGGCGCACCCGCAGCAGACGCCGGTCGGTTTCCAGCTGGGTTTCACCCGGGCCGCGCATGCCGATACCGCCACCCTGACGCTCAAGGTGAGTCCAGCCACGAACCAGCCGGGTGCTCATGTGGTCAAGCTGGGCCAGTTCTACCTGGAGCTTGCCTTCATGGGTACGGGCGCGTTGGGCAAAAATATCGAGAATCAGACCCGTGCGGTCGATCACGCGACACTCGAAGACACGTTCGAGGTTACGTTCCTGACTGGGCGTGAGGATGTGATTGAAAATCACCAGATCGGCCTTCTCGGCATGAACCAGGTCGCGCAATTCCTCGACCTTGCCGCTGCCAATCAGGAATTTGGCGGTTGGCCGATGACGCGGCACGTTAAAAAACGCGACGGTCTCGGCGCCGGCCGAATTTGCCAACTCCTGAAACTCCTGCGGATCTTCGCGCGCCTCAGGGTCCTGTCCATCCAAGTGAACGAGGATTACTCGCTCACCACCACCGTGGCGCTCAAAGAACAAAGGAGACTCCTATCAGGCGTTACCCGGTGCAGGCTCGGCGTCACCCTGTTCTTCGGTTGCGCTAGGCAGACGAATTGGACGAACCGGCACTACGGTCGAGATAGCATGCTTGTAAACCATTTGGCTTACGGTGTTTTTCAGCAGGATCACGAACTGGTCGAACGACTCGATCGTACCTTGCAGTTTGATACCGTTGACCAGATAGATGGAAACCCCAACTTTCTCTTTACGTAAAGTATTCAAGTAAGGGTCTTGTAGCGAATGCCCTTTTGACATGTGCCGCACTCCTTTAAGGATCAATAATAAAAAATCGGAAAATAGATAGCTTATGGCCGTCACACCCCCAAGGATAGACGGCAATTGCAAGGACTCAGCTCAATATGGAGACCGTTCCCAAGTATTTCAAGGCGCGTGACAGATTGTCGCAATCCAGACTGTCCAGCCAGTGCAAATCAGTCCAGCTGCGCAGCCATGTGAACTGGCGCTTCGCCAATTGGCGCGTGGCAATGATGCCGCGCTCCTGCATTTCGGCTGACGTCAGCTTGCCATCCAGATGATCCCAGACTTGGCGGTAGCCTACAGCACGTATCGAAGGCAGCCCGGGATGCAGGTCACCTCTTGAACGCAGTGCTACGACCTCGTCCACAAACCCCTGTTCCAACATAATTGTGAATCTTTGTGCAATTCGTTCGTGCAGCACCTGGCGATCCGCCGGAGCGATGGCCAGATTCGCCACAGTATAGGGCAATTGTGACTGTCCCGAAGCGCCTGCTTCAGTACTTTGCGCAGTTTGTTTCAGCCTGTGTTCAGTCATGGTCTGGCCACTGACCCGCCAGACTTCCAGGGCCCGTGTCAGGCGCTGGGGGTCATTGGGGTGAATCCGCGCGGCGGAAACTGGATCCACAACTGCCAGCTGGTCGTGCAACGCTTGCCAGCCAAGGCGTGCAGCCTCTTCTTCAAGTTCGGCGCGCACTTGCGGGTCAGCCGGCGGCATGTCGGCCAAGCCTTCCTGCAACGCCTTGTAGTAGAGCATCGTGCCGCCCACCAGCAGCGGAATCTTGCCCCGCGCGGTGATATCGGCCATGGCCGCCAGGGCATCGGTGCGAAAATCCGCCGCCGAATAGCTCTCGCTGGGATCGATAATGTCGATCAACCGGTGCGGATACTGGGCCAACAGCTCTTTTGAAGGTTTGGCGGTGCCGATGTCCATGTCCCGGTAAACCAGTGCAGAGTCGACACTGATCAGCTCGCACGGCAAGACCTTGGTCAGCTCGATGGCCAGGTCGGTCTTGCCGGCGGCCGTCGGGCCCATCAGGAAAATGGCGGGGGGCAAGGCACTCATCAACGGCCGCGCAAGAACAGTTTGTCCAGGTCGTCCAGGCCCATTTGGGTCCAGGTCGGTCGGCCATGGTTGCACTGGCCGCTGCGTTCGGTGTTTTCCATGTCCCGCAGCAGGCCATTCATTTCCGGCAGGGCCAGGCGGCGGTTGGCGCGGATGGCGCCGTGGCAGGCCATGGTGCCGAGCAGTTCGTTGATGTGCGCCTGGATGCGATCGCTGGTGCCATATTCCATCAGGTCCGCCAGCACGTCGGCCACCAGCCGGTTGGCCTCGGCCTGCTTGAGCAAGGCGGGAATCTGGCGGATAGCCAGGGTTTCCGGGCCCAGGCGTTGCAGTTCAAAGCCCAGTTTCTGGAACACGCTGACGTGCTCTTCGGCGCAATCCGCCTCGCGCTGGCTGACCGCCAGGGATTCCGGCACCAGCAGCGGTTGGCCGCTCAAGCCTTCGCTGGCCATGGCGATCTTCAGGCGCTCGTACATGATCCGCTCGTGAGCGGCATGCATGTCCACCAGCACCAGGCCATGGGCATTTTCAGCAAGGATGTAGATACCCTTGAGCTGGGCCAATGCGTAACCCAACGGCGGCACATCGCCCTGGCCTTCCGGCAGGGCCGCAGCACTCGACTCGGCACCGGGCAGCGGCGCAAAAAACTCGCGATAGGCTGCCTGCGCCTCGGCCACCGGCACCGCCGACTGCGGGCGCGGTGTGTATTGGTACTGATAACCGGCGCCAGCCCCTGAGCCAGGTGCGGTATAGCTCGGCTGGGCTTGCGGCGATTGCAGCAGGTTGGCTGCCAGGCTCATTTCGCCCTGAGGCCCGAACTCACCGGCTTCCGGACCCGTAGGCCGGACAATCGCCGTGACAATCGGCGCCGACAGCTGATCATCCGGGCGCACATCGCCCAAGGCGCGGTGCAAGGTGCCGTAGAGGAAGTCGTGAACCATGCGCCCGTCACGGAAGCGCACTTCGTGCTTGGTCGGGTGCACGTTGACGTCGACCACCGATGGGTCGACTTCAAAAAACAGCACAAATGTCGGGTGTCGCCCGTTGAACAGCACGTCGCGATACGCCTGGCGCACCGCGTGGGCCACCAGTTTGTCGCGCACCGCACGGCCATTCACAAAGAAATACTGCAAGTCAGCCTGGCTGCGGGAGAAAGTCGGCAACCCCACCCAACCCCACAGGCGCAAGCCATTGCGCTCAATCTCGATCGGCAGTGCCTGCTCCAGGAACCCGCCGCCGCAGATAGCCGAGACCCGCCGCGCACGGGCCGCATCATCATGGGCCTCGTGCAGGCTGAGGATGGTCTTGCCGTTGTGACGCAGATGAAAAGCCACATCAAAGCGGGCCAGCGCCAGGCGCTTGATGACTTCTTGCAGGTGATCGAATTCGGTTTTTTCGGCCTTGAGGAATTTACGCCGTGCCGGGGTGTTGAAGAACAGGTCGCGCACTTCCACCGAAGTGCCTACCGGGTGCGCAGCCGGCTGGACCCGGGGCGCCATGTCGCGGCCTTCGGTTTCCACCTGCCAAGCCTGATCGGCGTCGCGGGTGCGAGACGTCAGGGTCAGGCGGGCCACGGAGCTGATGGACGCCAGGGCCTCACCGCGAAACCCGAGGCTCATCACCCGCTCCAGGTCTTCCAGGTCACGAATCTTGCTGGTGGCGTGACGGGCCAGGGCCAGCGGCAGATCGTCGGAGGAGATCCCGCTGCCGTCGTCACGTACCCGCAGCAGCTTGACGCCGCCCTGCTCCACATCGACATCGATGCGCTTGGCGCCGGAGTCGATGCTGTTTTCCAGCAACTCCTTGATCACCGAAGCCGGCCGCTCGACCACCTCGCCCGCCGCAATCTGGTTCGCCAGGCGCGGGCTTAGCAGTTCAATGCGCGAGGTGTTGCTCAAGACTGTTTCGCTCATTATTGCGCCGCCAGTTCAGTGCCAGGGATGGTCAACACCTGGCCGACCTTCAGTTCATCGGTCTTCAGGTTGTTGGCACTGCGCAAGGTCGCCGCAGACACCTGGAAGCGCACCGCCAGCATCGCCAGGGTGTCGCCGGGCTGGACACGATGGTCACGCGGGCCCTGGGCGATCTTGCCGGAGTCACGCAGCCAGGCGATATAAGTGCCCGGCGGCGGGTTCTGCTGGAAGAACTGGCGAACACCGGCGCTGATGGACCGCGCCAGCGCCTGCTGGTGGCTGGCGGAGGCTAGTTTCGAGGCTTCATTGGAGTTGGAGATAAACCCGGTTTCCACCAGGATCGACGGAATATCCGGCGACTTGAGCACCATAAACCCGGCCTGCTCCACCCGCTGTTTGTGCAGCGAGGTGACACGGCCAATGTTGCTCAGGACTTTCTGCCCGACGTTCAGGCTGGAGGTCAGCGAGGCAGTCATCGACAGGTCGAGCAATACGCCAGCGAGCATCTTGTCCTTGTCATCAAGGGACACGTTGCCGGCCCCGCCGATCAAGTCGGAACGGTTTTCACTGTCCGCCAGCCAACGGGCGGTCTCGGACGTAGCGCCGCGGTCAGACAGGGCAAACACCGAGGCACCAAACGCAGCCGCCGAAGGCGCGGCGTCGGCGTGGATCGAGACGAACAGGTCGGCGCCCTTCTTGCGGGCGATTTCGGTACGGCCACGCAGCGGGATGAAGTAGTCACCGGTACGGGTCAACTCCGCGCGATAGCCTTTCATGCCATTGATCTGGCGCTGCAGTTCGCGGGCGATGGCCAGTACCACGTCTTTTTCATGCTGGCCGCGCGAACCGGAGGCGCCCGGGTCTTCCCCGCCGTGACCGGCATCGATAACCACGATAATGTCGCGTTTGCCCGCCGGTGCAGGTGGCGGCGGCGGCAATTTGACCTGGGGTTGCGACTGGGTGACCGGCACCGCCGGTATCGTCGCGACGCTTGGGGTTGGCGCAGGCGGCGGCGCAGCATCGGCGGCGTTGTCGAACAGGTCGACCACCAGCCGGTTGCCATATTGCGCGTTAGGCGCCAGTACAAAACTTTTCGGGGTTACGGCCTTTTTCAGGTCGATGACCACTCGCAGGTCGGTCGGCGTACGTTGAGCCGAGCGCATCGCGGTAATCGGGGTATTGGCCATGGCGACTTTCAAAGGCGCGGCGAGGGTCGCACCGTTGATATCAATCACCAGGCGATCGGGCGCCGTGAGGGTGAAGACGCTGTGCTGAACCGGGCCAGACAGGTCGAATACCAGTCGCGTGTTATCCGGTGCCCGCCACAGGCGAACACTTTTCACCTGTGAGGCCGCCAGTGCATTGAAAGTCATTGCCGCAAGCAACACCCCTACGACAGTAACCAACGCGCGAAAGCGCATACCTAACCCCATCAATTATTTGAATTCCAATGCCAAAGCGGCGCACCACGACTCGCCGCGCGCGCTCTGGGACAACAACTTCAGCTGACGTCCTTGCTTATGCGGGGTAATGGTAATGGTCAGGTCCGGCTTTGGCAAAAAGCCTGTGCCTTTATCTGGCCACTCGATCAGGCACAACGCGTCTTCATCGAAGTAATCGCGGATGCCCATGTATTCCAACTCTTCCGGGTCCACCAGCCGATACAGATCGAAATGGAAGGCCCGCACCGAGCCAATCTCGTAGGGCTCCACCAGGGTAAACGTAGGACTCTTCACAGCACCTTCATGCCCCAACCCGCGAATGATGCCCCGGGACAAGGTGGTTTTTCCGGCGCCCAAATCACCCTCCAGAAAGATCAGGCCCGAGCCTTGCGTCGCCTTGGCAATACGATTGCCAAGCGCGACCATGGCGTCTTCATCGGCCAGGAAAAGAATTACTTCAGACACGGTGATTGCTCCTCCAGCAACTGACGAATGGCGGGAATCAGGTCGCTGGCGGCCAGCCCGCGACCGAAGGTGCCCTGCCGGTCGCCGGCAGTGGCATGTAACCAGACGGCCAGGCAGGCGGCATCAAATGCCGACATGCCTTGGGCCAGTAAAGCACCGACCAGGCCAGCCAACACGTCACCCAGGCCAGCGGTTGCCATGGCCGGATGGCCCTGATCACAGCGGGCAACGTGACCGTCCGGGCGGGCGATCAAACTGCCGGCGCCCTTGAGGATCGCCACCGCATTGAATTTCTGGCTCAACGCGCGGGCCACGTTAAGGCGATCGGCCTGAACCTCGGCTGTCGAAATCCCCATCAAACGAGCCGCTTCGCCAGGATGCGGGGTGATCACGCAATTGTCGGGCAGGCTGACCTTGCCCGCGGCCAGCAGGTTCAAGGCATCGGCGTCCCAGACTTGCGGCTGCGTGGCATTGGCCGCCACCGACAACAGGCTTTTGCCCCAGGAAGCCTCGCCCAGGCCCGGACCGATGACGATCACGGAAATCTTTTCCAGCAGGCCCATCAATTGATTGGCCGAGTGCACGCCTAGCGTCATCACCTCCGGCAACCGGGCCAGCGCCGCCGCTACGTGCTCGCTGCGGGTCGCCAGGGAAACCATGCCGGCACCACTGCGCAGGGCGCTTTCGGCGCTGAGCAAGGCCGCGCCGCCAAAACCCCGGTCGCCACCGATCAGCAATACATGGCCGAACTGGCCTTTATGGGCGTCCGGGGAACGCGCAGCGAGTTGCGGCAATTGGCCGGGCAACAGGTGCTGAACGTCGGGTATTTCGTGTTTTGTCTGCGGCATGCGTCTTCAAGCTCCGATGTCTGGCAGAATTATACGCATCTAACCTGCGGTTTCTCTTGTTCATGCCTGCTATTACCTACGACCTGCCCGCCCTCGCCCAATCGATCAAAGACTGGGGCCGCGAGCTGGGCTTTCAACAAGTGGGCATCAGCGGCCTCGACCTCGCCGAGCATGAACAGCACCTGCAACGCTGGCTCGACGCCGGCTACCACGGCGAAATGGACTACATGGGCGCCCACGGCAGCAAGCGCTCACACCCGGAAGAGCTGGTGCCCGGCACCTTGCGCGTGGTGTCCCTGCGCATGGATTACCTGCCCGGCGACACACAAATGGCCCAACTGCTGGCCAAACCCGAAAAAGCCTACATCTCCCGTTATGCCCTGGGCCGCGACTACCACAAGCTGATCCGCAAACGCGTGCAGCAACTGGCCGACCGGATTCAGGCGCAGATCGGCCCGTTCGGCTTTCGTGCCTTTGTCGACAGCGCCCCAGTGCTGGAAAAAGCCATCGCCGAAAAAGCCGGGCTGGGCTGGATCGGCAAGAACACCCTGGTACTCAATCGCAAGGCCGGCAGCTACTTTTTCCTCAGCGAGTTGTTTGTCGACCTGCCGCTGCCGGTCGACCCACCCCACGCCACCGAACACTGTGGCCGCTGCACCGCCTGCCTGGACAGCTGTCCTACCAACGCTTTCGTAGGGCCTTACGTACTGGACGCCCGGCGCTGCATTTCCTACCTGACCATCGAACTGAAAAGCGCGATTCCGGAGGAGCTGCGCCCACTGATCGGTAACCGGGTATTCGGCTGCGATGACTGTCAGATCGTTTGCCCGTGGAATCGTTTCGCCCGGCCTACCGCCGAAAGCGATTTCAAGCCCCGGCACAATCTGGATAACGCCGAGCTGGCCGAATTATTCATGTGGGACGAGGACAAGTTCCTCAGCAGCACCGAAGGCTCGCCGCTACGCCGCGCCGGTTATGAGCGCTGGCTGCGCAACCTGGCCGTGGGCCTGGGCAACGCGCCGTCGAGCATTCCGGTGCTGGAAGCGTTGAAGGCGCGCCGGGAGTATCCGTCGGAGCTGGTGCGCGAACACGTGGAGTGGGCTCTGAACCAGCACGCTGAGCGTCAGTGCACGTCGTCGTTGTAGACGAACTTGGGCATTTCCCAGTGAAAGCGGATCGCCAACAGGCGCAGTAGAAAGCCGCTGAACAGTGTCAGCAGGATGGATTGCTCGCTGGGCAGTTCAAGGTAGAGGCACAGCATGTAGAACCAGGCGGCGAGGAACGACACGCTGGCGTACAGCTCGCGGCGGAAGATCAGCGGGATATCGTTGCAGAAGATGTCTCGCAGGATGCCGCCGAACACCCCGGTGATCACACCACTGACCGACGCCACCAGCATGCCGTGGCCCATTTCCAGGGCGGTCATGCAACCAATCAAGGTAAAGGCCACCAGGCCCACGGCGTCCAGCGCGAGGAACAGCGAGCGCAGGTGGCGCATCAATGGCGCGATGAAGATCGTCACCAGGGCCGCGATGGAGGTCAGCACCAGGTATTCCGGGTGCTTGACCCAGGTCAGCGGGTAGTGGCCGAGCAACACGTCACGCACCGAACCGCCGCCCAGCGCCGTCACGCAGGCGATCAGCACCACACCAAACCAATCCATCCCACGCCGCCCGGCGGACAAGGCGCCAGTCATGGCTTCGGCGGTGATGGCGATGAGGTAGAGCATCAACAGCATGATGGCGATCCTTGCAAAGTTGTGGCGAGGGGGCTTGTCTGTGGTGAGGGGGCTTGCCCCCCGTTGGGCTGCGAAGCAGCCCCTTTTAAGGCGACGGAGTTTTTCAGGTAGACCGGGATGTCAGATTTCAGGGCCGCTTCGCAGCCCAACGGGGGACAAGCCCCCTCGCCACAGACAAGCCCCCTCGCCACACAAGCCCGCTCAGATAAGGCATTACCGTTTTAGAACTTAATGAAATGCTTGCGGTAATGCTGCAGCTCGGCGATCGATTCGCGAATATCGTCCAGCGCCAGGTGGGTGCTGCCCTTGTGGAAGCTGTCTTTGACTTCGGGCGCCCAGCGTGCGGCCAGCTCTTTCAAGGTCGACACATCCAGGTTGCGGTAGTGGAAGTAGCTTTCCAGCGCCTTCATGTGGGTATAAAGAAAGCGGCGGTCCTGGCAAATGCTGTTGCCGCAGATCGGCGACTTGCCCTTGGGCACCCACTTTTCCAGGAAGGCGATGGTTTCAGCTTCAGCCTCGGCCATGCTCACGCGGCTGTCACGCACGCGCTGGGTCAGGCCCGAGTTGCCGTGGGTGCGGGTGTTCCACTCGTCCATGGTGGCCAGCACCGCGTCGCTGTGGTGAATGGCGATCACCGGACCTTCGGCCAAGGTGTTGAGGTTGCTGTCGGTGACAATGGTGGCCATCTCGATGATGACGTCGGTGTCAGGGTTCAGACCGGTCATTTCCAGATCGATCCAAATCAGGTTCTGTGGGTTTTGCATGTCGTGGTTCCTTGGCACCTTGGCGTAGCTGCGCAGTTTAGCAGGCAGGGCGTGCTAGACTCGCGACCGTTTTACCTAACCTTTGCATTATCGACACGGAACACCAATGGCCAAACGCCAGCTCAACCGTCGCCAAAACTGGCGCATCGAAAAGATTCAGGGTGAACGCGCTGCCCGCGCCGCCAAACGTGAATCCTCCGCCGTGGAAGCGCTTGAGGGCGGCGACCTGGGCCCCGAGCAAACCGGCCTGGTGATCGCGCACTTCGGTGTGCAGGTCGAGGTCGAGGCCACAGAAGGCGACTCCGCAGGCCAGGTGTTCCGTTGCCACTTGCGCGCCAACCTGCCTGCGCTGGTCACCGGCGACCAGGTGGTGTGGCGTGCCGGCAACCAGGGCATCGGCGTCATCGTCGCCCAGTTGCCGCGCACCACCGAACTGCGGCGGCCCGACAGCCGTGGCCAGCTCAAGCCGGTGGCAGCCAACGTCGACATGATCGTCATCGTCTTCGCGCCGCTGCCCGAGCCCCATGCCAACCTGATCGACCGCTACCTGGTAGCGGCCGAGCACGCCGGCATTCGCCCGCTGTTGCTGCTGAACAAATTCGACCTGATCGACGAGCAGAACGCTCCGGCGCTCAACGCGCTGCTGGCGGTGTACCGCACCCTCGGCTATCCGGTGCTGGAAGTCTCGGCACATCACGGCAACGGCATGGAGCAGTTGCAGACCGAGCTCGACGGACGCATCAGCGTGTTCGTCGGCCAGTCGGGCGTGGGCAAGTCGTCCCTGGTCAACAGCCTGTTGCCGGAAGTCGAAACCCGTGTGGGGCCATTGTCGGAGCTGTCCGGCCAGGGCACCCACACCACCACCACCGCACGGTTGTTCCACTTCCCGGGCGGCGGTGAACTGATCGACTCCCCCGGGATTCGTGAATTCGGCCTGGGCCACGTGAGCCGCGCCGATGTTGAAGCGGGCTTTATCGAGTTCAACGACTTGATCGGCACCTGCCGCTTCCGCGACTGCAAACATGACCGCGAGCCGGGTTGCGCCCTGCTAAAGGCCCTGGAAGACGGCCGCGTGCAGCAGCAGCGGATGAACAGCTATCGCTCGATCATCGCCAGCTTGCCCGAGACCAGTTACTAAGCAGCGAATCGGTGCCGTGCCATGCCTTGAAACACATAAGGCAGGGCACGGAACCCACGACCCCATTGATTAAATCGGGTCAGCCATCAAGAATCCGCTGCAACTGGGCGGCCCATGATGCAAGCCAGCTTGAATTCGATTTTCCCTATGCTCATAATCGCTCCGTCACCAGCGCAAGCTGGCAGGAGTCTGGATCCTTTTCGGGGTTGATCCAGCGGCGCAGAAGGGGCGAAGCAAGCTCCACTGCGTGTCGAATGAAGCCGCCTTCGGGCGGCTTTGCTTTTTCCGGGGAATCGACGATTGCCTCTCTACTACCATCCCAAACAAGGCGATGTACTTCTATGCGACTTCACGCGGGGCTTTGTGGCACCTGAAATGTTGAAGATCCGCAAAGTCGTCGTCATATCACCTAATGCCACACACAATCGAAAACTGTGCACAGTGGTCCCGATCTCCTCCACTGCCCCTGATATTCAGCACGATTGGCACCATTTATTGCGGACCAACCCACTGCACACCGATGGCTATAAAGCGCTATGGGTGAAATGCGACATGATCTACACCGTCAGTTTCGAGCGACTGGATAAACTGCACAGAAAGACCAGGACCACAGGGCGAGAGTATTTCGTGCCGCGCCTGGGCACAGAGGATATGCGGGGCGTGATTGATGGCGTGAAAGCCTATCTCCCCCTCTGATACATCAATCAAAAAAAATGCCCCGAGAGTTCGGGGCATTTTTTAATCGTCCAAGCAACGGCTTGAGTCTGCCTGACTTACGAGCCAGTCGCGGGCTGAGTCGGGTCCTTCACCCCGCCATCGTCAAACAAGTTCAGCTTCTGCCGTAGCTCGTGAGCCGGCAACGGCTCCTGCCCCGGCGGCAGTGCATTCGGGTCCGCCGGCACTTCACCCGGCGCGCCCTCACCCTGGGTTGGTACCGGTGGCGTTGCGGGCGGGTCACCTTCGATCGCACGCTGGGCCTTTTTGGTCAGCACGACAATATCGATACGCCGGTTGATCGGGTTGAACGGATCCTTGGGATCAAACAGCTGTGATGAAGCAAACCCCACCACCCGCGCCACTTGCGGGTCCGGGTAGCTGCCGGCGACCAGTGCACGACGCGCGGCATTGGCCCGGTTGGCCGAGAGTTCCCAGTTGCCGAAATCGCCCTGGCCCGCATACGGCTTGGCGTCGGTGTGGCCGCTGATGCTGATCTTGTTCGGCACTGCCTTGATGGTGTCGGCCATGGCCAGCAGGATGTCTTCAAAGTATGGCTTCAACCGCGCACTGCCCGAGTCGAACATCGGCCGGTTGGCCGCGTCCGTGATCTGAATGCGCAGGCCATCCGGGGTGATCTCGAAGGAAATCTGATCCTTGAACTTCAGCAGTTGCGGGTTTTCCTCAACCTTGGTTTGCAGTTCCTGCAGCAACAGTTCCAGGCGCTCCTGCTCGACCTGCTCAGCCATGGCCTCGACGGTATCGCGCTCGATCGGAATTTTTTCCTGGGGCGAGTCGGTCTTGATTTCCGGGTTGATGGTGCGCTCTGGCGCCAGTTGCGGCGAACCACCGAGGTCGATCACAAAAGGCGTACCGCTCTCGGAAAACCCGATGGGGTCCTTGAAGTAACCGGCAATGGCGATCTTCTGTTCCGGCGTAGCGGTGGACATCAGCCACAGCACCAGGAAGAACGCCATCATCGCCGTCGCAAAGTCGGCGAAGGCGATTTTCCAGGCGCCGCCATGGTGCCCCGCAGCGAAGCGCTTGACGCGCTTGATGATGATCGGCTGGTTGTTTTCCATGGCTTAGCGACCGCGAACCGCTTGTTCCAGCTCAGCGAAGCTTGGACGGTGCTTCGGATACAGAACCTTGCGCCCGAACTCCACCGCCAGCGATGGCGGCATACCGGAAGCCGAAGCCACCAGGCAGGCCTTGATGGCTTCGTACAAATTCACTTCTTCCTTGGCGTCGTGGGCCAGGGAGGTGGCCAGCGGACCAAAGAAACCGTAGGCCGCGAGAATACCGAAGAAGGTACCTACCAGTGCCGCACCTACGTGCATGCCGATGGCTTTTTGGTCGCCTTCACCGAGGGAAGCCATGGTGACCACGATCCCGAGAACCGCAGCCACAATACCGAAACCGGGCATGCCGTCGGCGATGCCGGTCACGGCGTGAGAAGGGTGTTCCAGCTCTTCCTTGAGGCTGAACAGTTCCATGTCGAACAGGCCTTCCAGCTCATGGGGTGCCATGTTGCCGGACGACATGATGCGCAGGTAATCGCAGATGTAGGCGGTCATGCGTTCGTCTTTGAGCACCGCCGGGTACTTGGCGAAAATCGGGCTCGCCGCGGCGTCCTCGATATCACCTTCAATGGCCATCATGCCTTCGCGACGGCTCTTGTTGAGGATCTCGTAGATCAGCCCCAGCACTTCCAGATAGAAGGTGTGGGAGAAGCGCGAGCTGAACATGCCCAGCGACTTCTTGATCACGTGCATGGTCATGTAGCCAGGGTTGGCTTGCAGGAATGCGCCGAACGCCGCACCGCCGATAATCAGCACTTCGAAGGGCTGGATCAGCGCTGCAATCTTGCCGTGGGACAAGACGTATCCGCCGAGCACGCTCGCGATGACGACGATGATGCCGATAATTTTAGCCATAGGGGATGGGTACTTGCGCCGTCGGGTTCAGGGTCATATTCGCAAGAGTTGAAAACTCTTGTTCTACTTATCGGCAAATCTGCGCCAGACTATAGCCCGTTATGGCGAAAAACCAGTTCGGCCCGTCCCGGGCGTGTTGACCGCAAGTGATGATCGCGCCCCAATCATGGCAAATGAAACGACAGTCCCAACTCAAAAACCGACCACACTGGCCGCCTGGATAAAGCGTCTGGACGACGTGCTATTGCCCGTTCCACAGGCGAGCCACGACCGGGTCTGCAAGGCCATCAGCGACAACCGCAGTTCGTTGCGGGATATTGCAGAGTTGATGCAGAACAGCCCGGCATTGGTGCTGAGCGTGATGCGCGAGGCCAACGACCAGGCCCACGGCAGCCTCGCAGAGCCCGCGGAAAACCTCGAAGTGGCGATCAATCGCCTCGGCCTCAAGCGCACCGAGGAATTACTGGCGCGCCTGCCTTCAGTGCCACTGAATGAAATCCCCGTGGCCCTGCGCCAATTGCAGATGATCAGCCAGCACGCGTCGCAACAGGCCAGCGGGCTGTTCGCCAGCCGCCTGGCGCGGCTGTGGCAGGACATTCACTGGGGCAGCCTGCTATTCCTCTCGCCGCTGTGGCCGATGGCGATTGCCTATCCCAAGCTGCTGGAAGAATGGGAACTGCGGGTGATTCACAAGGGCGAATCAGCGCATACGGTCGAGCAGGAAGTGTTCGGTGTGCGCCTGCTGGACCTGTGCCTGGGATTGACCGAGGCCTGGCGCCTGCCGATCTGGGTATCCCAGGGTTATACCTTGCTGCTGACAGAGCAGCGTTTGCTGGTCAAGGCACTGCGCATTGCCCGTGAAGACGAGCCCTTGCGCCAACAGCAGTTGCTGGATGCCGACCCGAACCTGCGCCGCTGGCTGAACCAGCCGGCCAATACCGTGTTGCTGGCCAACGGCCTGGCACTGGCGGCGCAGGAGTCCTGGACCTGCCCCCACACCCAGCGCTGGCAGTACCTGACAGCGCTTTACCTGCAACAACCGCTGGCCGAGGTGCAACAACAGTCTCACCAACACGCGGCGATCAGCGCCCGCAATACCCTGATGCGTGACCTGTGGCACCCGGCGTTGTCGCTGATCTGGCCCTGGGACGTACAACGGGTGCATCACGGCTTGCTGCCGGCACCACCGCCCACCGCCGAAGCCCTGGCGATCTGGCGCAAGCGCTGCACCGAATTGCTGGTGGAGCCCAGCCGCTTTGCCAACGCCATGCACCTGACCACCTGCGCCAAGGAGGCCCTGGTGGCCTGCGGCATGCAGCGGGTGATGTTGCTGATGGCGGACAAAACCCTGAGCACCTTGCGCGTGCATCAAGTTGACGGCCTGCCCAAGGACGCCGACCACCTGAGCCTCGACGCCACGCAAAGTACGCTGCTGCAACGCCTGCTGACCAAGTCTGCCCAGGTACGCCTCACGCCCGACAACCACGCCCAGTTCTCGGCATTGTTGCCACCGGAACTGCGCCGCCTGTTCAAGGGCGAACACCTGCTTCTGCGCTCCCTGAGTTGCAATGGCCGGGTGGTGATGCTGATGGTGGCCGACCAGGGCGGCGGGCCGTTCTCGGAAACCACCGTGCAGGCCTTCGGCAAAACCGCTCAATGCATCGAAAAAGCCCTGCACAGCTTTACCAACCGCAGCGCCTGATGCTTGCGCTACAATCGCCCTCCTTTAGCGCCCAACTTTTATGCCCAGGAGACCTCACATGCCTGACTTCTCTGGCTTGCCGCTGGTCATCGAGGCCAGTGACCTGCTCGGTCGCCTCGATGCCGAACATCTGATTCTGGTGGACCTCACCAGCGCCGCGCGTTACGCCGAAGGGCATATCCCCGGTGCACGTTTCGTCGACCCCAAGCGCACCCAACTGGGGCAGGCGCCGGCACCGGGCCTGCTGCCGAACAAAGCCGATCTTGAAAAGCTGTTCGGCGAACTGGGCCACACCCCGGACGCCACCTACGTGGTGTACGACGACGAAGGCGGTGGCTGGGCCGGTCGATTCATCTGGATGCTTGATGTGATCGGCCACAAGAAATACCACTACCTCGACGGCGGCCTGCTGGCGTGGCTGGAAGAACAACACCCGGTGTCCACCGAGGTCCCGGCCAGCGCCGGCGGCCCGGTCAGCCTGACGCTGCATGAAGAACCCACCGCGACCCGCGAGTACCTGCAAAGCCGCCTCCGCGCTGCCGACCTGGGTATCTGGGACGCCCGCGGCCCGCTGGAATACTCCGGGGAGAAAGTCCTCGCGGCCAAGGGTGGACACATCCCCGGCGCGGTGAACTTCGAATGGACTGCCGGCATGGACAAGGCACGGCAACTGCGTATTCGCCGCGACATGCCGAAGATCCTCGAAGACCTGGGGCTGACCCGCGACAAAGAAATCATCACCCACTGCCAGACTCACCACCGTTCTGGCTTCACCTACCTGGTGGCCAAGGCGCTCGGTTATCCGCGAGTCAAAGGTTATGCCGGTTCCTGGGGCGAATGGGGCAACCACCCCGACACCCCCGTCGAGATTTAAGGTTTAAGGACAGTTAATGAAAAAGCAGTTGTTCATCCTCAGCCAGTACTTGCTGCCCCACCACCTGCTGTCGCGGTTGGCCGGCTGCATTGCCGAATGCCGCGTGCGCTGGTTCAAGAACGCCTTCACCACCTGGTTCGCCAAGCGTTATCAAGTGGACATGTCCCAGGCCCTGGTTGAAGACGTGACGGCTTACGAGCACTTCAACGCCTTCTTCACCCGTGCCCTGAAAGACGGTGCCCGACCGCTGGACCAGACCCCGGGTGCAGTGTTGAGCCCGGCCGATGGCGCCGTCAGCCAATTGGGCCCGATTGAGCACGGCCGGGTGTTCCAGGCCAAGGGTCACAGCTTCAGCGTACTGGAATTGCTCGGCGGTGATTCGGCGGTGGCTGCGCCGTTCATGGGCGGTGATTTCGCCACCATCTACCTGTCGCCAAAGGACTACCACCGGGTGCACATGCCACTGGCCGGTACCCTGCGGGAAATGGTCTACATTCCGGGCCGCATTTTCTCGGTGAACCAGACCACAGCCGAAAACGTGCCGGAGCTGTTTGCACGTAACGAACGTGTTGCCTGCATTTTCGACACCGAACGCGGTCCGATGGCCGTGGTATTGGTGGGCGCGATGATCGTGGCGTCGATCGAGACCGTATGGGCTGGCCTGGTAACGCCGCCGAAGCGCGAGCTGAAAACCTTCCGCTACGACGAAGCCGCCCGTGGTCCGATCCACCTGGAAAAAGGCGCGGAGCTGGGGCGCTTCAAGCTGGGTTCGACGGCAATCGTGCTGTTTGGGCCGGACCAGGTGAAATGGTCGGAAGAACTGCTGGCGGGCACGCCGGTACAGATGGGCCAGGGCATGGGTTTACCGAAAGCCTGACGTCGACCTCTGTAGGAGCCGGCTTGCCGGCGATGCGACTGAGGACGCCATCGCCGGCAAGCCGGCTCCTACAAAGTGTGTGTACTAGAGCTGACCGTCGCGGTCGCGGAAGCCCAACAGGTACAACACCCCATCCAGCCCCAGGGTCGAAATCGCCTGTTTGGCCGATTGCTTGACCAGAGGCTTGGCGCGAAACGCCACACCCAACCCGGCAATCGCCAGCATCGGCAAGTCATTCGCCCCGTCGCCGACCGCAATGGTCTGCTCCAGACGCAACCCTTCCTTGTGCGCCAATTCCCGCAGCAAATCAGCTTTACGCTGCGCATCGACAATCGGCTCCACGGCCACGCCCGTCACCTTGCCGTCCACCACTTCCAGCTCATTGGCGAACACATAGTCGATACCCAGCTTGGCCTGCAATTGCTTGGCGAAGTAGGTGAAGCCACCCGACAGAATCGCGGTTTTGTAGCCCAGGCGCTTGAGTTCGGCGAACAGGGTTTCGGCGCCTTCGGTCAGGCGCAACGAGGCGCCGATGGAGTCCAGCACGCTCACATCCAGGCCTTTGAGCAAGGCCAGGCGCTCCTTGAAGCTCGCACGGAAATCCAGCTCGCCCGCCATGGCCCGCTCGGTGATTTCCGAGACTTGCTCACCTACGCCGGCAGCCTTGGCCAATTCGTCGATGACTTCGGCCTCGATCAGCGTCGAGTCCATGTCGAACACTGCCAGGCGGCGATTACGGCGGAACAGCGAATCTTCCTGGAAGGCGATATCGACGTTCAGCTCTTGGGCAACGCTCAGGAATTCGGCGCGCAACGCCTGGGGATCAGCTGGCTCACCGCGCACGGAGAACTCGATGCAGCCCTTGCCCTTGTCCGCCGGGGTGTCCAGCGGCATACGACCCGACAGACGGTCAATATGGTCGATATTCAAACCGTACTGGGCGGTAATCGAACTGACACGCTGCAATTGTTCCGCCGTCACCTTGCGGGTCAACAGCGTCACGATGTGGCGTTTTTTGCCCTGGCCGGCGACCCAGCTCTGGTAATCCTCTTCGGACACCGGTGTGAAACGCACCTGCTGATCCAGCTTATACGCCGTAAACAGGATGTCCTTGAGCACGGACGAGGCTTGCTCGGTGCTTGGAATTTCCACCAGGATGCCGAACGACAGCGTGTCGTGAATCACCGCCTGGCCGATGTCGAGAATGTTCACACCACCCTGGGCCAGAACACCGGTAATGGCTGCGGTAAGGCCCGGACGGTCCTCACCGGTGATGTTAATCAGGACAATTTCGCGCAAAGCGCACCCCCGAGCTGGAAAAAAACCGCATTCTACCCACTTTCAGTGACCATCGGGCACAGCCAGCGCTTTGCCGGTCTTGGGCCTGTCGCTATACTGCGCGTCAACTTCACGGACTAAAGAGCCGAGCTTAAGTGAACCGGCCCACGCCAGTAAAAACCGATAACTTCTTCCTGCTGATCTTCCGGGCACTGCGCCACCGCCGTGTACCGATCGCATTACGCATCGCCAGCCATAACGTGATCCTGGTCGCTCTGGCCCTGGTCATCTATGCCTGCGTGATGGGTTTGCAGTTCAAACAGGCCATGCACGAGCAAGCCGACGCCCTGGGCGAGAGCCTGACCACCCAGACCGCCACCTCGGCGACTGAGTTGTTGGTGTCCAACGACATCCTCAGCCTCAACGTGCTGCTCAACAACCTGACCAAGAACCCGCTGGTGGCCCACGCCGCTATCTATAGCGTGGACAACCGGATCATGGCCGAAGCCGGGCAACGCCCGAAAAACGGCCTGCTGGGTGAAGCCGAGGGTCTGTACCAGAGCAATATCACGTTCCAGGACGTGAAAGCCGGCCAACTGCGCATCAGCCTGGACATGCAACAGTTCCAGCAGCCGATGACCATCAGCCTGCAAAGCATGGGCATCCTGAGTGCGATCCTGCTGGCGCTGTCGCTGGCCTTGAGCCTGCGCCTGGGTCGGCATATCTCCACGCCACTGATGCAACTGCGCATCTGGCTGCGGGATATCGACGAACACACCCCGGCCACCGACCGCCAGGATGAGATCGGCGACCTCGCCCGCCAGTTGCACACCAGCTTCGCTCCGGAGCCCGTGGTGCCCGAGGTTGAACCCGAGCCCGAGTTCGACGACACCGAGTACGAAGACGACGAACCCGAGTTCGAAGTGCGCAACCTGCGCGACCCGAGCTTCGATGAGTCTGCGCCGGTGGCAGGTCTCAAGCCGGCCACCCGGCAGGTGATCAAGGCAGAAGAAGACGAACTGGACGAAGAAGACCCGTTCGCCGACCTTCGCGACAACTCCGCGCCAACTGCTACCGCTGCGCCGCAGCCGGCTCCAGTGCGAAATACCCAGCCCCAGCACAGCGCCGTATTGGCTGTGCAGCTGGGCGCACAGGATCAGTTGCGCCGCTTGCCGCGCGCACGCCTGACCGAGTTGCTGGAACGTTATCGTGATTGCCTGGACCAGGCGGCCTCGCTTTATCAGAGCGAACTGCACACCCTGAACGATGGCAGCACGTTGATGCTGTTCCACAGCGAAGACAGCGGCGAAGACTACCTGACCAACGCCATCTGCTGCGGTGAGTTGCTGCGGGCCCTGGGCCATGCGCTGCAGATCGAAGTGGCTGACAGTGGCATCACGCTGCAACTGCAACTGGGCCTGACGGTGGGCGACGATCTGTATGGCATGAGCCAGATTGATCTGCTGCTGACCGAGATTGCCCAGGACGCCCTCGCCTTGTCGCAACACAGCCGCAACCTGCTGCTGGTGGAACGCAAGATCAGTGACGACGTGCTGATTCGCCAACGTGCGCGGATCCGCCCGATTGCCAGCCCTGAAGGTGCGTGCTGTGTAGAGCGGTTGATGGAGCCTTATCCGTCGATGCTGGAGCGCCAACTCGCGCGGATGCATGAGACGCGGGCAAAGAACTAAAGAACAACGCTGCCCCGCTCCCACATTTGATCTAGGCAACGACTCAAATCCCGCACAAACAAAAGGCCCGCTCATCAGCGGGCCTTTTTTGTGGGGCTGTATTCAGGTCAGAACCTGAACACTTCCATGTCGGTACGAATCGGCACGGCCATCGGCATCTTCGGCTTCTCCGGTGCGGCCGGCTTGGCAGCGGCCGGAGCCTGTTTACGTGGAGCCTCAGCAACCGCCGGCTGATTGGCCAATGGCTTGAGGGCCACGGACAACTGTTGTGCCAGGTTCTGCAACAAGACGCCCTGGGCCTGAACCTGGGACGCCGTGGTACCGGAGTGTTGTTCCTGCAAATGCACGATGCGGTTATCCCGCACCTGGCCGCGACGGTCGATCAGGCGCCACTGGGCATCCAGGATCGCCGGCTGGGAAACACCGGAATCCAGCCGCGTGATGGTCAGCAACACCTGCACGTCCGGGGTGAACCCCGTCGGTGCCGGCGCCAGTACCACCCGCTGGCTGTCCAGATGGCCCGCCACCTGGCGCAACATCAACTGATTGATGTCGGACGACAGGCTACCGGCCCAGCGACCATCGGTGGAACCTTGCAGGCTGCCATCGTTCTGACGTTGCAACAGGGTTTCGCGTTGCAGGTAGTCGGCCACCACCACCGGGCCAAGCAATACGGCCATGCCGGCACTTTGTGCAGGCTGAGCCGGACTTCCACTGTCCAGCTGATACAGCGACACAGGTTGATGTGTGCTGCAACCCGCCAGGCCCAAAAGGCCAGCGAGCAACAAAAATAAAGGAAGGCGCGGAGCAGTCATCATCCCATCCAGGTGGCTGCCACAAGGCGAACCACAATGTAATACTCAAAAATAACCTGTACGCGCTCAGCCACGCCGGCGCTGGAAAGGCCATATCATCCGTGAATATGCGCCGTGACTCCAGCGCGAAAGCGTCGATCTACGGGTTAAATCGTAGATCGGGCGCTCTATATCGCGTTAAACGGGCGTTTCCACCAGTAATGCGTCCACTCGCTGGAAGCCGCGCGGCAGTTTGTTACCGCGACGACCCCGCTCACCCTTGTAGTGCTCGAGGTCGTCAGGGCGCAGCGACAACGTGCGCTTGCCGGCCTGCAGCACCAGGGTCGAGCCTTCCGGGATCACTGCGATGTCGGTCACGTACTCTTCGCGACTGGCCACCCGCTCCCCGGGAATACCAATAATCTTGTTGCCCTTGCCTTTGCCCAACTGAGGCAAGTCACTGATCTTGAACACCAACAGGCGACCTTCAGTGGTCACCGATGCAAGCCAATTGCCTTCACGGTCTTCCACCGTACGCGGCAGGATCACCTTGGCGTTGTTCGGCAGGCTCAGCAACGCCTTGCCCGCCTTGTTCTTGGCCTGCAGGTCTTCACCCTTGACCACGAACCCGTAGCCGGCATCGGAGGCGATGACGTACAGCGAATCATCGTCCGGCAGCAGCACGCATTCAAAATTCGCCCCCGGTGGCGGTGTCAGGCGCCCGGTCAACGGCTCGCCCTGCCCCCGCGCCGACGGCAACGTATGCGCAGGCACCGAATAGCTGCGACCGGTGGAGTCGATAAACACTGCAAACTGGTTGGAGCGCCCGGCCGCGGAGGTTTTGAAACCATCGCCGGCCTTGTACGACAAGCCAGTGGCGTCAATATCATGCCCTTTGGCTGAGCGAACCCAACCCTTTTCCGACAGAACGACGGTAATTTTCTCGTTGGGCAGCAGCTCGGTTTCGGTCAGGGCCTTGGCTTCGGCGCGCTCGACAATGGGCGAGCGGCGGTCGTCGCCATAGGTTTCGGCGTCCTTGATCAGCTCGGTGCGCACCAGCTTCTTCAGCTTGGCCTCGCTGCCCAGCAGGGCCTGGAGCTTGGCTTGCTCTTTCAGCAGCGCGTCCTGTTCGTCGCGCAGCTTCATTTCTTCCAGTCGCGCCAACTGACGCAGACGGGTGTCGAGGATGTAGTCAGCCTGGATTTCGCTGAGCTCAAAGCGCGCGATCAGCTCGGCCTTCGGGTGCTCGGCGGTACGGATGATATGGATCACTTCATCCAGGTTGAGGTAGGCAATCAGCAAACCGTCCAACAGGTGCAGGCGGCGCTCGACCTTGTCCAGGCGGAATTGCAGGCGGCGGCGCACGGTCTGCACCCGGAACTCCAGCCATTCCACCAGCAATGCCCGCAGGTTCTTCAACTGCGGCTTGCCGTCCAGGCCAATGATGTTGATGTTGACCCGATAGCTGGATTCCAGCTCGGTGCTGGCGAACAAATGCTGCATCAGCACTTCATGGTCGACCCGGCTGTTGGACGGAATGATCACGATCCGGCACGGGTTCTCGTGGTCGGACTCGTCACGCAGGTCGGCCACTTGCGGCAGCTTCGACGGCTTGGCCTGCATCAGCGCGGCAATCTGCTCCAGCACCTTGGCACCGGACACCTGGTGCGGCAGCGCGGTGACGATGATGTCGCCGTCTTCGATGTGATACACGGCGCGCATGCGCACCGAGCCTTTACCGGTCTGGTAGATTTTCAGCAGGTCGGCACGAGGCGTGATGATTTCCGCTTCGGTCGGGTAATCCGGGCCCTGGATATGCTCGCACAGCTGCTCGACCGTCGCCTTCGGCTCGTCCAGCAAACGTACGCACGCAGTGGCCACTTCCCGCAGGTTGTGGGGTGGTACGTCAGTGGCCATGCCCACGGCGATGCCGGTGGTGCCATTGAGCAGGATGTTCGGCAAACGTGCTGGCAACACCAGCGGTTCGTCGAGGGTGCCGTCGAAGTTCGGCCCCCAGTTAGCCGTGCCCTGGCCCAGCTCACTGAGCAGTACTTCCGAATACCGCGACAGGCGCGCTTCGGTGTAACGCATGGCGGCGAAGGACTTGGGATCATCCGGCGCACCCCAGTTACCCTGGCCGTCCACCAGCGTGTAGCGGTAGCTGAACGGCTGGGCCATCAGCACCATCGCTTCGTAGCACGCAGAGTCGCCGTGGGGGTGGAACTTGCCGAGCACGTCACCGACGGTACGCGCCGACTTCTTGTGCTTGGAGTCAGCGTCCAGGCCCAACTCACTCATCGCATAGATAATGCGCCGCTGCACGGGCTTCAGGCCGTCGCCGATATGCGGCAAGGCACGGTCCATGATCACGTACATGGAGTAGTTGAGGTAGGCATTTTCGGTGAAGTCAGCCAGCGACCGGCGTTCAACGCCGTCTAAGCTGTCTGCAAGGATGTCACTCATGCGGGCCTCATCATTGTTTGGTCTGGCGCAGCAGCAAGGTGCCGCTGCGCTGGGTAAATTCAAGTTGTTTCAATGCACTCATGCCCAGCAATACCTGGTCATCGCCCAGCCCCGGCACCACCAGGGCACGCACGTCCTGCAGGACTATATCGCCCAGTTGCAGGCGGCCCAGTTCGGTCCGAAAGCCCTGGGTTCGCCCGTTGGCCGTACTCACGCCAACCGGCATGCCGCGTTTAAGCCCGAGGCGGTCGGCCAATTCGGCCGGAACCGCCACGTCGGTGGCCCCGGTGTCGAGCATGAACTCCACCGGCTGACCGTTGATCTGGCCAGTGGCTACAAAATGCCCTTGGCCGTTGCCCAGCAGTTTTACTTCGATATAACCCTCGCGCTGTTCCGAGGTCACCACGGCATTGGGATTTTCCTGATGCTTTTCCCACTGCCCGAAAAACCGTGTTGCCAAAAACAATCCGGCGCCCCAGGCCACGAACATCAACACACGCCCGGCGCGCTTGCCGGGTGCCTGGCTGCTCATGGCTTGGCACTCCAGCCGCCCGCGGGGGCGGCGAAACGATAGACTATCGGCCGTTTTTCGCCATCGGCGCGGGCGCCGAAGTTATTGTCCAGGCCGATCCACGCACCATCGGCGTCCACCACCAACGCTTCGGCCAGGCCGTAGGGCTGGTTGTATTGGCGTTGCGGCGCGAGCATTTCATCGGCGTAGGACCAGCATTGCTCGGCCTTCGCCGTCACGGGGTCACGACGGCACAACTGAAACTGGCTGCTTTCGAGGGTAAACAGCTTGCCCTCGAACAGCGCGACGTCAGAGAAATTGCGCGAAACCGCCTTGGCCTTGGGCATCTGTGCCGGCTGCATCTCGGTGCCCGCCTCGCTCAACAACACACAAGGACCGTCGCAATCCCAGAGGGTTTGCGGGCGCTTGATGGAAATCAACCCACGCCGCTCACGCTCGGCGGCCAGCCAGATCTGATTGCCCTCGGGGTTCACCGCCAAACCTTCAAACAACGCATTGAAATGCAGCAGCAGGCCACTGGCCCGGGCTTCACGAACCATGCCCGGGGCGATCTTCAACCACTCGGGCTCACCGGTCACCGGCACCTGCAGCACCGCCGCGTGGGCTTCACTGACGATGTAGCGGTTGCCCGCCGCGTCGCAGCTGATGCCTTCAAAATCCAGGTCACCACCCCGAATCAACGAAGCCGCCTTGGTGCGCGAACGCAAACCAAAGGGCAACCCGGACTCCGGCACCGGCGGCACATTGATCTTCACCGTTTCGGCCTGCCAGGTATCGGCACTGATATCGAGCCGATAGATCTGGTCGTCGTCGCGATCGGAAACCGCCCACAACTCCTTGCCACACAGGGCCAGGCCCGACAGGTTGCCGCCACGCATGCCGTCAACCGGGTGTTCGGAGATCAATTTGAGTTCAGCCGCAGGCGCCGCGACCACCGAGGTGGCCGCCAACCCGCTCAACAACAGAATCGCCAGGGCGAAACCGCTGCGCATCAGCCCAGAACCTCGGCCAGGTTGCCCTTGGACTCCAGCCAGTTCTTGCGGTCCGGCGCACGCTTCTTCGCCAGCAACATGTCCATCATTTCCGACGTGGCGGCGAAATCTTCCAGGGTCAACTGCACCAGGCGCCGGGTGTTCGGGTCCATGGTGGTTTCCCGCAGCTGCGGCGGATTCATCTCACCCAGGCCTTTGAATCGGGTGACCTGAGGCTTGCCGCGTTTCTTCTCGGCCACCAGGCGGTCGAGAATGCCATCGCGCTCGGCTTCGTCCAGGGCGTAGAAAATCTCTTTGCCGAGGTCGATACGGTACAGCGGCGGCATGGCGACGTAGACGTGACCGGCATCCACCAACGGGCGGAAGTGCTGGACGAACAGTGCGCAGAGCAAGGTCGCAATGTGCAAGCCGTCGGAGTCGGCGTCGGCGAGGATGCAGATCTTGCCGTAGCGCAGCTGGCTCATGTCGGCCGCGCCCGGGTCGACACCGATGGCCACGGCAATGTTGTGCACTTCCTGGCTCGCCAGCACTTCGCTGCCGTCGACTTCCCAGGTGTTGAGGATCTTGCCGCGCAGCGGCAGGATCGCCTGGAACTCCTTGTCCCGCGCTTGCTTGGCGGAACCGCCGGCGGAATCACCTTCCACCAGGAACAGCTCGGAACGCATCGGGTCTTGCCCGGCGCAGTCCGCCAGCTTGCCCGGCAGCGCCGGGCCCTGGGTGATGCGCTTGCGCTCGACTTTCTTGCTGGCCTTCAGGCGGCGGCCGGCGTTATTGATTGCCAGCTCTGCCAGGGCCAGGCCCAACTCAGGGTGCTCGTTGAGCCACAGGCTGAAGGCATCCTTGACCACACCGGAGACAAACGCAGCGGCCTCGCGGGACGACAGGCGCTCCTTGGTCTGGCCGGAGAATTGCGGCTCCTGCATCTTCATCGACAGGACGAAAGCAATGCGTTCCCAGACGTCTTCCGGCGCCAGCTTCACGCCGCGCGGCAGCAGGCTGCGGTATTCGCAGAACTCGCGCATGGCATCCAGCAAGCCCTGGCGCAAACCGTTGACGTGGGTGCCGCCCTGGGCGGTCGGGATCAGGTTGACGTAGCTTTCCTGAACGCTGTCGCCGCCTTCCGGCAACCACAGCAAGGCCCAGTCCACAGCTTCTTTATTCCCGGCCAGGCTGCCGCAGAAAGGATCGTTGGGCAGGCGCTCGAATTCGCTGACGGAGTCTTCCAGGTAGGAGCGCAGGCCGTCTTCGTAGTGCCACTCGACCTTCTCGCCGGTGCCTTTGTCTTCAAAACTGACCAGCAGGCCTGGGCACAGCACAGCCTTGGCCTTGAGCACGTGCTTGAGGCGGCTGATGGAGAATTTGGGTGAATCGAAATATTTCGGGTCCGGCGCGAAATACACGCTGGTACCGGTGTTGCGCTTGCCGACGGTGCCGATCACTTCCAGGTCGGTGGCCTTGTAGCCATCGGCGAAGGTCATCTGGTACTCGTTGCCGTCACGCTTGACCTTGACCCGCACGTGGTTCGACAAGGCGTTGACCACGGAAATACCCACACCGTGCAAGCCACCGGAGAACTGGTAGTTCTTGTTGGAGAACTTGCCGCCGGCGTGCAGCTTGGTGAGGATCAGCTCGACGCCCGACACACCCTCTTCCGGGTGAATGTCCACCGGCATGCCGCGACCGTCGTCGGACACTTCCAGGGAATGGTCGGCGTGAAGGATGACTTGTACCGACTTGGCGTGCCCGGCCAAGGCTTCGTCGACGCTGTTGTCGATGACTTCCTGGGCAAGGTGGTTCGGCCGACTGGTGTCGGTGTACATGCCGGGGCGTTTGCGCACCGGGTCGAGGCCCGAGAGGACTTCGATGGCGTCGGCGTTATAAGAGCTAGCGCTGGGAGTGGCCATGGGGTCTCGTCGTGAGTCGTTCGATTAAAAAGTAACCTGCGGTTTCACAATGCTGCGAAATCGAAGGATTGGTACTGATCTGCGCCAATGCCGGCAAAACTCAACAGCGCCGGTAACTGTTGGGCGAACCCCTGGTAACCATGGTCGCCACCGGCCTGGATGCGCAAGGCACAGGCCCGGTAATACTGCTGGGCGAGCCGATAATCCAGTGTTTCGTCACCGGTCTGCAACCACACCTGATAACGCTGGGCGTCCTGGGGCGCCGGCACTTCCAGCTCGGCCAGGGCCGCGACGTGGTCGTGGGTCAATTCCCAGGTCTCATCGGTGTAGAGGTTCTTCTGGGTGCCCAGGTAACCGTCGAACATCCGATGAGGGCTGACCGCCGGGTTGACCAGCAAGGCGTTGAGGCCATGGCGTTCGGCAAGATGGGTTGCATAGTAGCCGCCGAGTGAGCTGCCTACCAGCAGTGGCCTTCCGAGGTCACGGATCGCCGCCTCCAACTGGGGGATCGCCTGGCGGGGATGGTGATGCAGGGCCGGCACGCGCAGTTGGTCGGCCAGACCGAGGCTGTCCATCACGGTGATCAGTTGGCTGGCCTTGTTGGAGGCGGGCGCGCTGTTGAAACCGTGGATATACAAGATCGATGCGGACATTCCGGGTCCTCTGGGGGCGGCTTAAAGAGGGGCAGTTTACAGGGAACTGGGGGGCTAGGCTCTAGCCGGGTTTCTGTGTGTATATCCGTTGCTTCGGTAACGGCGGCTTAGGGTTCCGCTCTTACAGCGGGTCACTTTTGAAAAGCGCAAAAGTAACCAAAACGCTCTTGCCCCACCACTCGGCACCTCGCCTAGG
>NZ_AHHC01000064.1:0-39752 GCF_000242655.1 Pseudomonas sp. PAMC 25886 | reverse complement strand
GACATCGGCTACACGCCGGTGGTGGAAGCCACCGCCACTTCGCCGATCATTCTCAGCCGGCGGATCAATGACCAGTCGCCGGGGCTTAATCATTGCCTGCAATTGGTCGAAGAATTGATCTGAGATCTCACAACCACCACAAATCCCCTGTGGGAGCTGGCTTGCCTGCGATAGCGGTGATGCAGAAAAGAAAATGCAAGCTGATCCACCGCTATCGCAGGCAAGCCAGCTCCTACAGGGGATCTCCGTTGTTTTTGAGTAATGTGTTCAGCCACGCATGCGCCGGGCATCGTTGCGCTGAAGGGTCTGGCTGGGGGACTCATCGAATAGCTTGCGGTACTCGGCCGAGAATCGCCCCAGGTGGGTAAAGCCCCAGCCCAGGGCGATCTCGGAGATGGTGCGGGTGGAGCCGTGTTCGAGGATTTGCTGGCGCACGGCACCCAGGCGGTATTTCTTCAGATAGGCCATGGGCGACAAAGCAAAGTATTTGCGGAAGGCATCGAACAGCTTGAACCGCGACACGCCGGCCGCCGCCTCCAAGTCCTCCAGGTGCACCGCTTCCCGGGCGTTGTCGTGGATGTACTGCCGGGCCCGAATCAGATAGTGCGGCAGCTTCACCCCCAGTACGTCCCGCAGTTCTTCGGAATAGTTGTTTGGCTGGGCCAGGATCAGGCCCTTGATCAGCGAGCTTTCCAGGTCCCGGGTAAACGCCACCTGGTCATACAGCTCGCTGCTGCGTTCCAGCTCGGCGATGAAATACCGCGCCATGCGCCACCACGACGCAGAGGCGCCGTCCACCGCGTCCATCGCCGACTCAAAGCGCAGCGGCGCTTCAATCGGTCGCTGCAGCAAGCCTTCCAGGGATTCGCTCATGGCCGCGCGGGTGATCACCACTTGCAGCTTGCGGCAGTCACCCGAGATCTCCAGTACCTGATGCTCGTTGGGCGAGATGATCACGCCCTGGTCGCGATTGGAACTGAGGCGTACGCCGTTCTTGCTCAACTCCTGCTCGCCCACCAGAGGCAGGGTCAGGCTGTAGCTGCTGAAGTGCTCAGCGTCTTCGATATCGATAGTGACGTCGGTGCCGTATTCGATAATCCCCAGCGTCGTGGCGCGGGACTTGAACACATTGGCACTGTGGTGAAAACGGATGCGCTCCGGCGTCGCGGTTTGCAGCCGGTGCGGCCCGCAAATGCCGGACATCCAGCTGCAGGCGCCTTCAAGGTCGAAGCGCTCGATACGTATATCGCGTGTGTTGTTACTCATCACGGGGCACCCACGGCAATTGTGGCCGGCGCGCTCTGACGGCGCGTCCTGGTTGAATCCAGAGCAAGTTTTACGCCACGCCGGCAGCAATGCCACTGGGTGGATAGCAACCGTCGACTAAGTGGATAACCCACAGACTTTTCCGACAATCACCTTGCAAGACAGTAGCGCATTCCGCCACCGCCCTGCACCGCAGTGGGTATTTCGTGCCCAACTAAGTGGCCCACCTTCCCCCATTAACCGGATAGCCCGCCGCCCCGCCGCAGCCTCTTAATGGCCTACCCGTTTAGCCATTATCCAAAAGGTGCCTCCCATGAGTGGTGCAAGAAGCGTCGAGCAGTGGAAAAGTTTTATCGAAGGCTGCCTGGACTTTCGTCCGGTGGATGAGGTGTTCCGCATCGCCCGGGACATGTTCACCGAGCCGGAACTGTTTGATCTGGAGATGGAGCTGATCTTCGAAAAGAACTGGATCTACGCCTGTCACGAAAGCGAATTGGCCAACAAGCATGACTTCGTGACGATGCGTGCCGGGCGCCAGCCGATGATCATCACCCGCGACGGCGAAGGCCAGCTCAACGCACTGATCAACGCCTGCCAGCATCGCGGCACCACCCTGACACGGGTCGGCAAGGGCAACCAGTCCACCTTCACCTGCCCGTTCCACGCCTGGTGCTACAAGAGCGACGGCCGGCTGGTGAAGGTCAAGGCGCCGGGGGAATACCCGGAAGGCTTCGACAAGGCCACTCGCGGCCTGAAAAAGGCGCGGATCGAGAGCTACAAGGGCTTCGTGTTCATCAGCCTGGACGTGAACGGCACTAACCGCCTGGAAGACTTCCTGGGCGACGCCAAAGTGTTCTTCGACATGATGGTCGCCCAGTCGGCCACCGGTGAGCTGGAAGTACTGCCGGGCAAATCCGCCTACACCTACGACGGCAACTGGAAACTGCAAAACGAAAACGGCCTGGACGGTTATCACGTCAGCACCGTGCACTACAACTACGTGGCCACGGTGCAGCACCGCCAGCAGGTCAACACCGAGAACGGCACAGGTTCCGGCACGACCCTGGACTACAGCAAGCTCGGCGCCGGTGATGCCAACACCGACGACGGCTGGTTCGCCTTCAACAATGGCCACAGCCTGTTGTTCAGCGACATGCCCAACCCCACCGTGCGTTCGGGCTACGCCACCATTATGCCGCGCCTGGTCGAAGAACACGGCCAGCAAAAAGCCGAGTGGATGATGCACCGCCTGCGCAACCTGAACATCTACCCAAGCCTGTTCTTTCTCGACCAGATCAGCTCGCAGTTGCGGATCATCCGCCCTATCGCCTGGAACAAGACCGAGATCATCAGCCAGTGCCTGGGGGTGAAGGGCGAGTCTGACGCCGACCGTGAAAACCGCATTCGCCAGTTCGAGGATTTCTTCAACGTCTCGGGCATGGGCACGCCGGATGACCTGGTGGAATTTCGCGAAGCCCAGCGCGGCTTCCAGGGCCGCCTGGAGCGCTGGAGCGATATCTCCCGCGGCAGCCATCGCTGGGAAACCGGGCCGACGCCCAACAGCGAAGCCATCGGTATCCAGCCGGCAATGACCGGCACCGAATTCACCCACGAAGGGTTGTACGTCAACCAGCATCGCAACTGGCAGAAATTCCTGCTGGACGGGCTTGATGCCCAAGCCCTGAAACTGCGGGAGGTGGAATGATGAATGCGCAATTGCAGTACCGGATCGAGCAGTTTTTTTACCGTAAATCCGAGCTGTGCGACGCCCAGGATTGGGACGCCTATGTGCAGCTGTTTGACCCGCAGAGTGAGTTCCACCTGCCGCAGTGGGATTCGGAACACGTCTACACCCGCGACCCCAAGCGCGAGATGTCGCTGATCTACTACGCCAATCGGTCGGGGCTGGAGGATCGGGTGTTTCGCCTGCGCACCGGCAAGGCGGCGTCGGCCACGCCGATGCCGAGAACCCTGCATTTGATCAATAACGTGCGGATTGCCGAGCAGGCAGACGGGCTGCTGGAAGTGAAGCTGAACTGGCACACGCTGTTCTATCGGCTGGCGATGTCGGAGCAGTTCTACGGCAGCGCCACTTACAGCCTCAAGCCCGATGGCGACAGTTGGTTGATCACCCGCAAGCATGCGTTGTTGCTCAACGACACCATCAATTCGGTGCTGGATTTCTATCACCTGTGACAACGCGCTTTTGTGGCGAGCGCGATCCTGTGGCGAGGGGGCTTGTCCCCCGTTGGGCTGCGCAGCAGCCCCAATAAGGTAAACGCGGTCTGACAGATGGATCGCTGTACCTGGATTTGGGGCCGCTTCGCAGCCCAACGGGGGACAAGCCCCCTCACCACAAAAGCTTGCTCGTCAGGCATAACAATCAAACTCGCGGAGCTCTGCGAATGAATCACAAAGTGGCCTTCAGTTTTGCCGACGGCAAGACCCTGTTTTTCCCGGTAGGCGCCAATGAGATCCTGCTGGACGCGGCGTTGCGCAACGGCATCAAGATCCCGCTCGACTGCCGCGAAGGCGTGTGCGGCACTTGCCAGGGCCGGTGCGAGTCGGGCGAGTTCACTCAGGACTACGTGGACGAGGAAGCCCTCTCCAGCCTCGACCTGCAACAACGCAAAATGCTCAGTTGCCAGACCCGGGTTCAATCCGACGCGGCGTTTTATTTCGACTTTGATTCCAGCCTGTGCAACGCGCCGGGGCCGGTGCAGATCCGCAGCACCGTGAGCCAGGTGCAGCAGGTCTCGGCCAGCACGGCGATCCTGCACCTGCTGCTTGAGAACTCATTGGACTTTTTGCCGGGTCAATATGCCCGCCTGTCGATTCCCGGCACCGACAGTTGGCGCTCCTACTCCTTCGCCAACCGCCCGGGCAACCGGTTGCAGTTCCTGATCCGCCTGCTGCCCGATGGCGTCATGAGCAACTACATCCGCGAACGCTGCCAGGTCGGCGATGAGCTGCTGCTGGAAGCGCCACTGGGCGCTTTCTACCTGCGGCACGTCACCCAAGCGCTGGTGCTGGTGGCCGGCGGCACCGGATTGTCGGCGCTGCTGGGCATGCTCGATGAGCTGGCCGCCAACGGTTGCCAGCAGCCGGTGCACCTGTATTACGGCGTACGCGGTGCGGCAGATTTATGTGAGGCCGCACGCATAAAAGCCTACGCCGAAAAAATCCCGGGGTTTCGCTACACCGAAGTCCTCAGCGACCCGCCCTCCGACTGGCCCGGCAAACGCGGCTACCTCACTGAACATTTCGACCTGGCCGAATTGCGGGATCAATCGGCAGATATGTACGTGTGCGGGCCGCCCCCGATGGTCGAATCCATCAAACAATGGCTGCTGGATCAGGCACTTGATGACGTTCAGCTGTATTACGAAAAGTTTACCGAGAGTAATATCTGACCCCTCAGCGGTATGAGGGGCTGGTTCGGTGTGCGATCAACCCTGAAAAAAACAAGTAGAAGGGAATGTTAATGGCGGATGACATGGTTAACCCGGTGGGCCTCAAGCGTGGCCTGAAGAACCGGCATATTCAGCTGATTGCCTTGGGAGGGGCGATCGGGACCGGGCTGTTCCTCGGCTCGGCGGGCGTGCTCAAGTCGGCTGGCCCCTCGATGATCCTGGGCTATGCGGTAGCCGGTTTCATCGCGTTCCTGATCATGCGCCAGCTGGGCGAGATGATCGTCGAGGAACCGGTGGCAGGCTCCTTCAGCCACTTCGCCCACAAATACTGGGGCGGTTACGCAGGCTTCCTCGCCGGCTGGAACTACTGGGTACTCTACGTACTGGTGGGCATGGCCGAGCTGACGGCGGTGGGCAAGTACATCCAGTTCTGGTGGCCGGAGATTCCGACCTGGGTCAGCGCGGTGGTGTTCTTTGTGCTGGTCAACCTGATCAACACCCTCAACGTGAAGTTCTTCGGTGAGACCGAGTTCTGGTTTGCGATCATCAAGGTGGTGGCGATTGTCGGCATGATCGTGCTCGGCTGCTACCTGCTGTTCAGCGGCACCGGCGGCCCGCAAGCCTCGGTGAGCAACCTGTGGAGCCACGGCGGGTTCTTCCCCAATGGCGGCATGGGACTGTTGATGTCCATGGCGTTCATCATGTTCTCGTTCGGCGGCCTGGAGCTGGTGGGCATTACCGCCGCCGAAGCCAGCGAGCCACGCAAGGTGATCCCGAAGGCGATCAACCAGGTGGTGTACCGGATCCTGATTTTCTACGTCGGCGCCCTCACCGTGCTGCTGTCGCTGTACCCATGGGACCAACTGCTGCAAACCCTCGGCGCGTCGGGCGATGCCTACAGCGGCAGCCCGTTTGTGCAGATCTTTTCCTTGATCGGTAACGACACCGCCGCCCACATCCTCAACTTCGTGGTATTGACCGCGGCGCTGTCGGTGTACAACAGCGGCGTGTACTGCAACAGCCGCATGCTGTTCGGCCTGGCCGAGCAAGGCGATGCGCCCAAAGCGCTGATGAAGTTGAACAAGCAAGGCGTGCCGTTGCGTGCCCTGGGCATTTCGGCCCTGGTGACGCTGTTGTGCGTGGTGATCAACTACGTCGCGCCGCATGACGCGCTGGAGCTGTTGTTCGCGCTGGTGGTTGCTTCGCTGATGATCAACTGGGCGCTGATCAGCCTGACCCATATCAAGTTCCGCAAGGCCATGGGCGAGCAAGGCGTGGTGCCGTCGTTCAAGACCTTCTGGTTCCCGTTCAGCAACTACCTGTGCCTGGCGTTCATGCTGATGATCATCTGCGTGATGCTGGCGATTCCGGGTGTGCGGGCGTCGGTGTATGCGATTCCGGTTTGGGTCGGGATTATCTATGTGGCGTACCGGTTGCGGTTGAGCAAGGGTAAAGCCTTGGCCGCCGCACGCTAACCCTTGTAGGAGCCGGCTTGCCGGCGATGAGGACCGTAGCCTTGCGCTAACCTCAAGGCCGCTATCGCCGGCAAGCCGGCTCCTACAGGTGGCGTATTTGAGCTGTAAAAAAGCCCCGGCACTCGATGAGTGCCGGGGCTTTTTGCTGGGCCTTGATTACAGCGTGGAACGCACTCGCCACAGCTCGGGGAACAGCACGGTGTCGAGCATCTTGCGCAGGTAACCCACGCCTTCGGTGCCGCCGGTGCCCGGCTGGAAGCCGATAATCCGCTCCACGGTAGTGACATGGCGGAAGCGCCACTGACGGAAGGAATCTTCCAGGTCGATAAACTTTTCGGCCAGTTGGTACAGGTCCCAATACCGGCTCGGGTCGCGATAAACCTCGCGCCACGCCGCCTCCACAGAGTCATCGTGAACCGTCGGCGCCGTGGGGTCGCGTTCAGCGCGCTGCGGGTCGATCGCCAGTCCGGCCTTGGCCATCAGGTTGACCGCCTCGTCGTACAGCGACGGCGTGGCAATCGCCACTTTCAACTCGTTCAATAACTCCGGGCGATGGGCGTGAGGCCGCAACAGCGCCGCGCTTTTGTTACCGAGGATGAATTCGATTTCCCGGTACTGGAACGACTGGAAGCCCGACGACTGGCCCAGGTACGGACGAATCGACTTGTACTCCGACGGCGTCATGGTCGCCAGCACCGCCCAGGCGTGCACCAGTTGGTCAAAGATCCGCGACACCCGCGCCAGCATCTTGAACGCCGGCGGCAACTCACCCAGCCGCACGTGTTCGCGGGCAGCCTTGAGTTCGTGGAGCATCAGCTTCATCCACAGCTCCGAGGTCTGGTGCTGGATGATGAACAGCATCTCGTTGTGGTCCGGCGACAACGGGTGTTGGGCGCTGAGCACTTTGCCCAGGTCCAGGTAGTCGCCATAGCTCATGGACTCGGAAAAATTCAGCTCGGCGTTATGCCATTCTTCCGGCGGCTGGTAATCGGGGGAGAAAGGACACTGGCTCATCGCGGGGGCTCCTTGAGCGGGCGGAGAATGGCTCGTACCGGGCTGGCATCGAGGTTGGCAAACCGCAGCGGCAACGCGATCAACTCGTAATCGCCCTCCGGCACGTCGTCGAGGACGATGCCTTCGAGAATCGCCATGCCATGCCGGGCGACGGCGTTGTGGGAGTCCATGGTCTTGGACTGTTGCGGGTCGAGGGACGGCGTGTCGATACCGATCAGGCGCACACCGAGGCTGGCCAGCAGTTCGACGGTTTGCGGGGCGACGGCGGTAAAATTCGAATCCCAGGCCTCCAGCGGTGCCTGTTGATAAGTGCGCAACAGCACCCGCTCCGGCAGGTTATCCAGGCGGCCTTCCAACTGATGCGGTTGCACCAGCGCGCCGCTGCCCAGGCAGTGCAGCACCCGGCACGGGCCCATGTACACCTCCAGGGACACTTCGCCGATCGGCGCACCGTCAGCGCTGTAGTGCAACGGCGCGTCCACATGGGCGCCGGTGTGGGGCGACAGGGTGATGCGCCCGACATTCACCGGGCACTCGGGGCCGAACTGCCAGACCCGCTCTTCCTGAAACGGCGTATCACCCGGCCAGGTCGGGGTCGCGGTACTCAAGGGCGGGCTGATGTCCCACCACGTTTTTATTGGATTCATTTCAAGGCTCTCGGTCGTTACTGGGGTGAATGATACGAGGGCCAGCTGTAAATATTCTTGCGAATTCCAGCGCAAAGCGGGAAATCTTTCGCACTTACTGCGAGGAAATGGCTGATTGGCGCACAGATATTTCGTACTGGCTCATTCCTTCAAACAACAAATATTCCCTGTGGGAGCCGGGCTTGCCCGCGATGAGGCCGGCACAGCTTCCCCTTCCATCGCCTGACACTCCGCCATCGCGGGCAAGCCCGGCTCCCACAGGGGTTAGCGGTGACTCACGGATGTGCAAATGACTGCGCTTCCTGGCATCCCGATGTCGAGTTCAGACCATTGGCGGGCGGCCCAAGGCGATAGGGTTCGGACTTCCCTTCCTCTGCCTCGGAATCATCATGTCCAAGCCAATCACCGTACTGCGCGACACCCACCCACTGCCGGTGCTGGACGCCTGCAAATGGGAAAAACTCGAAGGCGACCCACACACCGTCAACCTCAACGCCTACACCAGCGAAGACGGCAGCAAGATCATGGGCACCTGGATCTGCACCCCGGGCAAATGGCGGGTGGAGTATGTGAAGTGGGAATACTGCCACTTCCAGGAAGGCTACTGCGTGATCACCCCGGATGGCCTGGAGCCGATCCATTTGCGGGCTGGGGATATCTTTGTGGTGGAGCCGGGGATGAAGGGGACGTGGGAAGTGGTCGAGACGGTGCGTAAGTATTTTGTGTTTGCCTGATCACTCTGCCCGGAAAGGGGTCCCTGGCCCCTTTTGCCTGAACCACGACCAGCCTCCCCTCTGATTTACAAGCCGCTTCTTCCTACCCCCCTTCCAATTACATCCCCTATTATTTGCGAATAACAAACCCTTGCATTCCAAAACAATCAATTGGTATTTTGTGACAGAATGTTGTGAGCGCCAAGTTTTTGAAAAGCCGTCATGACGTAATGCGTGAAAATACATAATCAAACTCACCAAACAGTACAACCACTACTTTAGTTATAGATAATATTGGCTTTTGACACCCCCTACAGTTTGAGATAGCTTTCTTGAAAACCGGCTATATCTGATGTTCATAGCATTATAACCCTATGATAATAAGAGCCGCGAAGAAGGTGCAGAACTTCACATTATCGCAACCTTCTCCGCACAGTGATGGAAAACGCGCATCGATTTGAATTAGACTTCCAATGAATCAATTGATCACCCCATTGGTTTGTTCTAAGGAACCTATACGTCTTCCAGCACTTACTGCACGCGGCAGTCGAGACCGCGCTTTTGTAAAAGGATCAAGAAAATGCCTGAAAAAACAACGCGTCTGACCATTCTCATCGACCATCCGACCAAGCAGCGTCTTGAGTCATTGTCTGAGGAAGTTGACCTTACTATTTCTCAGGTCATTCGCAAGCTCATTCGCGACCATCTCCAGCAGTACGAGAGCCAAATCCCTCCTTCCGTCCTGGAACCGGCGAAAGAGGATTCATCACTCTATTCCTGATATATAAGCTCGGCTGATTTGCCTTTATAAAAACACGGCACAACTTCCTCCTTATCTATCGTTCGGCGTGCAGTTTATTCGCGGAACTGCATGCCCCCCTCCTGTCCAAGTTAATGACTGGTGATGAACTATGTCTGTGAAACAGCAACTGCTTGCTTGTTATGCTCATTTGAGCAAGGAAATTAATGGGCCTGCTATATCATCAGACACTGCACCCTGTACCTTGTTTTTCTCTCTGAGCGACACTACACGGCGCGCACATGTTTTTCATGTAACGGCAGATAACTTCGAAACCGCCTGGCAAACCGGCGTACAACAAGTGCAGGACAGCTACGAACGAAACTGTGCGAAGTCGGACAACATCGCCGAACGTTCATGGATACGCGTCGAATACGCAATTAACGTAAGCCCTATCACCTGGGCCCAACTCAATGCGCGCTTCAAGCGCCACAAGCGTAATTACTTCCGGCACGGTATTGCCTTCGATGCGACGCTGCAAATTGCGATCACCGAGCAGGAACTGAATGCCAACGCGATTCTGTATGGCGGCAACGCTATCAATCACGCGACCTTCAATGCCGGAAATTTTACGGTGTATGCCAGGCGTCGTTTTACAGGGCTCAATACCGCCGACCTGATCGCCACGCTGAAACCTGAAACACCGGTGTTCATGTTCGACACGCTGGGCGTTTTTTGTGCAGAAGACGGCGTACCCCACTTGCTGAACCAGGGCCCGGCAGAAACTGGCTGGCGCACGTTGGCAGCGCTGGAGCCCGGCATGGTAAGGGCGAGCATCACCAGCGCCGCAAACTACCTGGGCGCGCAGGTGCAGGACAGCGGACAGTTCGTCTACGGCTACTTCCCGTGCTTCGACCGGGCGATAAAAAACTACAACACGTTGCGCCACGCCAGTACCACCTACTCGATGATCGAGGCCTGGGCACTGACCGGCGATGAAGCGCTTAAGTCCGCCATCGACCGCTCGCTGGCCTGCCTCACCCAGGAGCTGATCAAATCCTACGTGCTGCCCGACGCCAGCGTAGCCGCGTATCTGCTGGACACCGGTGACGAGATTAAACTGGGCGGCAATGCCGTGTGCCTGCTGGCTCTGGTCAAGTACAGCGAAGTCACCGGTACCCGCCACTATCTACCCGTGCTGGAAGCCCTGGCCAATGGCATGGCCTGGATGCAGGACGCGACCACCGGCGCTTTCGTGCATGTCTTGCATGGCCGCGACCTCGCTGTAAAAGAGGCGTTCCGGATTATCTACTACGACGGCGAAGCCGCGTTCGGGCTGATCCGCCTCTACGGCCTGACCCGCGATGAACGCTGGTTGACCGTGGTGGAAAAAGCCTTCGACTACTTCATCGAAAAAGAGCACTGGCGCGAGCACGATCACTGGCTCAGCTACTGCGTAAACGAACTGACGCGCTACCGACCTGACGAGAAGTATTTCCGCTTCGGCCTGAATAACGTTGCGGGTTACCTGGGGTTCGTGCAGCAGCGAATCACCACTTTTCCGACCCTGCTGGAATTAATGATGGCCGCGCAACAGATGCTTGAACGCATCGCCCAACAATCCGATTTGCGCCATCTGCTCACCGCGATCGATCTGCACGCGTTTTACCGAGCCCTGCATCATCGTGCGCGCTATCTGCTCAACGGGTATTTCTGGCCGGAGATGGCGATGTACTTCGCCAACCCTGCGCGCATTGTCGGTTCGTTTTTTATCCGTCACCACGCGTTCAGGGTGCGCATCGACGACGTGGAGCATTACCTTTCGGGGCTGATTGCCTACCACCGCTACCTGCTCAACGGCGCGCCGCAGGTGAGCCTGGCCCAGGATGCAGCCCCCCTCGACTGGGCCTGGGACGCCAACACCTTAGCCCGTGTGACCCACGGGACTTGGGCAAAACAGCCGCCGGCCGGCTGGTACACGTCGGGTTTGACGCCGTCCATGCAGTTTTTCAAACCGCAGCGCATGCTCAATCGGCATCCCGGCAAAGTCGGCCCCAACGAAGAGCAGTCGGCACTGCGCTGGGCTCAGGCGAGCCCTGAGCGGCGCCCTTCGGCTTTCTTGTGTGTAGACCCGACGCCCTATCTGAACAGTGGCCTGCCGGTGTTGCAGGTTGCCGACACCAGCGAGGCCATGCTGCAAATGGGTCGATACGCCAGGCAGCAATTCGCCGGCCAGGTGTTCGGCGTCACCGGCAGCTTTGGCAAAACAACTGTGGTCGCCATGCTCGCCCACGCGCTGAAACACTGGGGGGAAGTGGGGCACACCGAGGCCAACGCCAACCTGCCCCATGGCATCGCCTGGAACCTGGCGAGCATGCCCCGCCCCGCCAGATTCTGGGTACTCGAAATGGCCGTGGGCCGCATGCCGATTAACTCGGAGCTGGTGCGCCCACACATTGCTATCGTGACCGGGCTGGCTCCGGCGCACCTGGAATACCACGGCACTCTTGAGAACCTGGCGCGTAAAAAGAGCGCGATCTTCCGCTCGATGGCACCCGGCGGGCACGCGGTGCTGTGCCGTGACATGCCGCACTACGAGGTGTTCGCCCATGCCGCCGAAATGGCGCGCTTGCACGTGACCAGCTATGGCGAACATGCCGATGCCGACGTACGCCTGCTCGACGTGCGCAGCGAGGCCGACCGGGTCTGCGTCACCGCGCAACGTGGCACGCAACGGCTGAGTTTCAGCCTGAGTGCTCGTGGCCGACACATGGTGCTCAACGCGCTGGGGGTGCTCGCGTCGCTGTTCGCCGCGGGACTTGAGGCCGAGCACGCACTGGAGGTGTTGACCGGTTTCAAAGCGGTGGAAGGTCGCGGCAATATCCGCTCGATCAAGTGCACCGGCGGGCATTTCCAACTGATCAACGATGCATACAACGCCAACCCCGGTTCGATGGTCGCGGCCTTGCGTTCGATGACCGACCTGCCCGTGGCCTCACGGCACCGGGTGTTGGTGTTGGGCGACATGCTGGAACTGGGCCCCGACGCCCAGCGCTACCACCTGGACTTGGCTGACTCGCTGCGCACGGCGGCGCCCAGGCATTTGGTGCTCTGCGGGCCGCTTATGCTTGAGCTGTACCGGGAGCTACGCAACGAGCTGTCAGTGCAGTGGTTCGAGAATGCCAAGGCATTCGGCCAGGCGTTGGCACATCACCCCGATCAGTGGTTCCAGCCGGGGGATTGGGTACTGGTCAAGAGCTCCGGTGGTACCGGGTTGTCGCAGATCTGTGATTGGCTGAACACAACCGAACAGGCGGTGCCTGCGGGCTAGCCCGCGCAACCCGCAGCCGTCTTCAGGCCAATCTCATTGCGCAGTTGGTGAAACACCGCCGGCACGCCCTGCGCCTTGACCAACTGTGCACGATGCCCGGCGCGAATCAGCGCCTGGTAAAAACGTTCCTGCAACACGAATGGCGTTACCTGGTCGTCCACGCTGCCAATCACGAACAACTGCCGCGCAGGCGCGACGGCAATGCCGGCGATGTGTTCGAGGGGATCATAAGGGTGCAGTAACCCATTGGTGTCGCGTCCCGGACGCGAAGGCAGGCCTTTGCCTTGACGCAACATCTGCGCGCGCTGCACCAGGGCGAACGCCCCGGAAGTCATCACCACACACTTCATATCGGTACGCCCCAAGGTTAACAATGCCGCCGCCACCGTGGCGCCGCCGCTGTGCCCCAGCAACACAAACTGCCCGATGCTGTAGCGTTTTCGCAGTTCGTTCAGCGCGCCATCCAGCGCAATAAACTCGCGCGCCTGGCGCCGCTGCCCATGGTTACCGCTGGACCCGTAGGTACCAGGCCGCGCCACAATCACCACCGGCACGCCCGCGCGCCGGCTGAGTGCCTTGGCCTGCGTGACCTTGGCGGCCAGGCTATTGCCACGGATCGACTCGGGAGAGCGGTGCATTTCCACGTTGCGGTCGCCATGAAACATCACGATCACCACTGGCGCATGGCTCAGCACCGCCCCGGCAAAATAACGAATGCACTCATCGCCCCCGGCAAACTCAACCCAAAGTGAAGAGTCGGCCTGGTTGCAGGTCGCCTGGTCAGCCGGGGTGTTCCAAAGCAACGGTGTCGAACCGTCACTCAGGGCCCACGCGCCCGGCACACCGCTCAACAGCAGCCCCCACCACAGCGCAAACCTGATCACGGCAACCTCCCCTAGCGTTCACGCAAGGCCTCGCGCGCACGGTTCATGGGTTTGATCAAATAGTCGAGCACGGTTTTCTGGCCGGTCTTGATATCTACCGAAGCGATCATCCCCGGCACGATCGAGAACGACTTGCCGGACTTGTTTCTCAAGGTGTCGGCGTCGGTGCGAATAAACACGCGGTAGTAGAAAACTTCCGGCTTGACCTCGTCCTGGATGGTGTCTGGCGAAATGGTCACTACCTTGCCGTCCATGCCACCATAAATGGAGTAGTCGTAGGCAGTGATCTTAACCTTGGCCACTTGGTCGGGGTGGATAAAGGCGATGTCCCGCGGGGAGATGCGCGCCTCGATCAACAACTGCTCATCCAGCGGCACAATCTGCATCAAGCGCCCGTTGGGCGGGATGATCCCGCCGATGGTGGTGACCTCAATGCCCTTGACGATACCGCGCACCGGCGAGCGCAGGGTCAGGCGAGTCACCGAATCCGAGCGCCCGCGCATGACCGACGACAGCGTCTCGACGTCGGCGTTGACCTTGGCCAGGTCCTCACCGGCCCGTACCATGTACTCGGAGCGAGCCTGGGTCAGCTTCAACTCCAACTCGGCCTTTTGGCGCTTGAGACGCAGCACTTCAACGTTGCTGGCGGCGCCGACCTTGGCCAGGTTTTCAGTAATTTCCAGCTCGCTGCGCACCAGCCCGAGGGACGAACGCACGCCGGCCAACGACTCTTCAAGGCCCTTGCGCCGTGTGTTGAACAGGTCGGTTTCGGCGCGTACCAGTGCCGGGTAACGCTCAAGCTCCGGCGGGAACACCAACGGCTTGCCATCTACCTCAGCCTGCAAACGCGCGACGCTGGCCAGCGACGCCCGGTATTTGGAGGCACTTTCGTCAAAGTTGGATTCGGTTTTGGTCGGGTCAAGCTTGGCTAACGTCTGGCCATTTTTGACAATATCGCCCTCAGCCACATTCAACTCAGTGACGATGCCACCTTCCAGCGACTGGATAATTTGCTCTCGCGAGGTCGGGATGACTTTGCCGCTGCCCGTCGAGACTTCGTCCACTTCAAAAAAGTAAGCCCAGGCACCAAACGCAATCAGCATGACAAACACCCAACCCACCACACGCGTGGCGCGTACCACGGTGTGCTCGTCCACGCCGTCGTGGCTATGCCGGGCGCCTTCGTCTTCGGTGGCGAGCAGGGGAATGGTTTTCGGCGCATGGCTTTTCACTGGGTGTTCCCCTTGGGTTTGGACAGCCGCGCAATCGCGTTGTCTTTGCTGTCATCAACGATGATCTGGCCGTTGTCGACCACGATCACCCGATTCACCAGGCTCAATACACTCATGCGATGCGTGGCGATAATCAGCGTGCGGTGGGCGGCCCAGCGGTCGAGGTTGTGGATCAACTGGCGCTCGGTGGCTTCATCGAGGGAGGCGGTGGGTTCGTCGAGCAGCACGATATGCGGCTGGCGAATGATCAGCCGCGACAGCAGCAGCGACTGACGCTGCCCGCCCGACAGACCGAGGCCGCCCTCCAGGATCATGTGGTCCATGCCGTCGGCGAACTTGCCGATAAAGTCGGCGGCGCCGGTCAACACCAGAGCCTGGAGGATTTCCTGGTCGCTGGCATGCGGGGCCCCCATGATCAGGTTGTCGCGCAGGGTGCCGTGGAACAGCCGCGAGTTTTGCGTCATCAGCCCCACATCGCGGCGCACGTCCGCCGGGTCGATGTGACTGAGGGCAACACCGTCGAGGCTGATGGTGCCAGCCTTGAGATCAAGCATCCCGGCCAACGCCTGTAACAATGTGGATTTTCCGGCGCCGTTACGCCCCAGAATTGCGATGCGCTCCCCCGGCTGGATCTTCAAGTCCGCCACACGCAACGCCGGCACAGGGGCGTCGTCGGAATACTGGAACGCCGCCTGGCTTAGCGCGTATTGGCCTTTGATCACCGGCAGGTGCACGCGCTTGCTGCCCTCGGGATGATCCACCGGCAATTCCATGATCCGGTTCAGGCCTTGCAGCGCGACCTTGGCCTGCTGCCAGCGCGTCAGCACCTGGGTGATCTGGGACATCGGCGCCATCATCCGCGACGCCAGGATGGAGGCGGCCACCAGGCTACCGGTGGTCATTTCGCTGGCCATGACCATCGGCGCACCGAACACCACTACCACGGCAAACACCGAGCCCTGCACATTGTTGCTCCAGGCCACCAGTTTGTTGGTGAGCATGCGCAAGCGCAGACTGGCATCGCCGCAGGTGGCGTTGTAGTGATTCCATTGCTGCTGGAAGCGCTGTTCAGCCTGCAGCGCCTTGATATCGTCCAGCCCTTGCACCGTTTCCACCAGCATGGCGCTGCGCAACGAGCTTTCGCGCATCGATTCATTCGCCAGTGCCGCGAGTTTTTTCTGCGCCAACAGCCCCGGGACTATCAGGAACAGCACGGCCACCATCGGCACCGCCACCAGGGGGCCGGCGATCAACCAGTAGATCACCAGAAACAGCAGGAAGAACGGCAGGTCGGCCAGCGCCGTGGCGGTGCTGGAGGTGATCAGCTCACGCAGTTGTTCCAGCTCCTTGAGCTGCGAAATGAACGAGCCGGTGGACTTCGGACGGGCGCTGTTACGCAAGCGAATGGCATGCCCGAAGACCAGGTCGGAGACACGCAAATCGGCGCGTTTGCCGAGCATGTCGGTGATGCGTACACGGGTGATGCGCATGATGAAATCAAACACCAGCGCCAGCATCACCCCGCCAAAGAGCACATACAGGGTGGGCATGGATTCGGCCGGGATCACCCGGTCGTACACCTGCATCGAAAACAGCACGCCGGCCAGACCGAGCACGCTGGTGACCAATGAGGCGAGCATGACGTAGCCATAGGGCCGCAGATCGCGCAGCACGATGTTTTTGAACCACGCCTTCTCGTAAGGCTTGATGTAGTCGTCCACACGCCGGTCACGCACTGCCGTCATGGGTCGCAGAATCACGCTCTTGCGCGCTTGCTCCAACAGGTCCTGGCGGGTGAGCCGGCTTTGCAGGCCGCCGTCGCCGCTGTAGGCGATGCCCAGGTTTTCGCCGTCGCCGAGGGTTTCGAGCACGCCCACCTGGCCGTCGGCAAATTGCAGCACTACCGGTAATTGACGCTGCATCAGCGTGGTTTCGCTGAAGTCCGCAATCACGCAGTTCAACCCCGCCTGGCGGGCCATCTGCCGTACCACCTCTTCCACCGAAGCGCCTTCGGTCCATTGTGCGGCGATTCGCACGCTTTGGGCCGAGCATTCCAGGCGGTAATGCCGGGCCACGCTCAGGACGGCCTCCAGCCACACTTCATAATCCACTGCGGGCGCCGGGTTCAGCGGTGTTTGTACTGCGTTGGTTTCGTGCGCAAGCATCACAGCATCATTCATGGCCGAATCTCCACACCTTGCAAGGTGCTGTTGTCCAGGTGGAACGCCGTGCGCAGTGCACCCGTGTTGTAGAGGCAATCGATTTTCAGGCGGCGCAGGTCAGCGGCGGTGTTTTCCCGGTCCATGCGTGCCTGGTGAATTTCCTGCTCGGCATTCAGCAGGTCGAGCAACGGCCGTGTGCCCAGTTCGAGGTACTGCTGGCGATACAGGTCGCGGGTTTCGGAGATGCTGCGCTCACGAAAATCCAGGGTGGAAAGGCGCTGACTGAGGCTTGATATCTGGTCTCGCGCTTCCAGCAACCCCTGGCGTACCGCGAGGCGCGCGGCGTCATTGGCGGCATCCGCGGAACGCAGGGCCTGTTGCGCCGCAGATTTACGCGCGGTGATTGCGCCGCCCTGGTACAGCGGCATCTTCACGTTGAGAAATACGCCATAGCGGGTACGGTCGCGGCCGCCGGGGGCGTTGCTGTCGTCGTTGCTGTCCAGGTAGTGCGTGATGGACGGGTCCAGCGACACGGTCGGCAACGCCTCGGCACGGGCTTGTGCAATCAGCGCCAGCGCATCGACACGCTGCGCCTGGGCGATCAGCAATGTCGGCGTGACCGCCGTATCGGGCACCACGCCTACGCAGGATTGTTCCAGGCTTGCCGGAAAACCATTGGCAACACTCACCGGTGACTGAGCCCCCAAGAGGCTGCTCAAGGTGCTGCGCCAGCGATTGAATTGCGCGGCGAATTGCAGTTGCGTCGCCATTGAGGCCTCGACCCGCGAGCGGGCCTGGATGAGGTCCGAACGGGTGCTGGCGCCCATGTCGCTGCGCTTTTTCGCCAGCTCTGCAATCGCCGAAATGCCGTCGACCTGCTCGCGCGCCAGTTGCACCAGCAACTGCGAGCGCTGCAATTCGATCACGGCGAACGAGGTATCCCGGGCCACCTGATCAATCGACAGCAACACCGACGCCTGGCTGGCACTGACCCGTGCCAGGGCACTGTCGACGGAACTTGAAACCTTGCCGAAGTCGTACAGCATCTGCGAGGCCGACAAGGAAAACGCGCGGCTCTGGCCGTTGCCCGTCAGGCCACTGTCGTAGCCCGAATTGAAGCCGCCGCTGACTTGCGGGTAGTAACCGGAACGGGCGATGTTCACGTTCTCGTTTTGTTGGTACAGCTGGCCGATCGCCTCGGAAATTGCCGGATGCCATTCCACCGCCAGTTGAATGGCGCGTGTCAGGTCAAGGTTGCTCGGTATGACGTGCTCGGGTGCCACCGGTGCGCTTACGCCCGTTGGCCCGCCGGGTAAATGTGTGCCCAGGTTGCTCGGGCTGATGATGTTGACGCGTTCTTCATCGTCGATATACGACGCTGCCATGACCGGCGCACTCTCGGGCGCGATCATTGCGACTGCCAGAATTACGGCAGACAGCTGCTTGGCCAAACTCTTTTGCCTCACTGCTAGTCACCTGACTGTTGTCAAACCTGATGAGTACAACAACGGGCCGTGACTGACGTCATGGCCCATCGCTGCAATACCGTTGGAGAGGAAAACCGGGCCTTGCGGCCCGGTCGCCAGGCGTGGCGTTACACCACGCTGATGCCGCTCTGTACCCAGAGCTGATGGGTTTCATCTTCCGCACTGGTGTAGATCACGTACTCAAGACCGTTCTCTACCTGGGTCGCGCCGGCGCTCCAGTCACCTGTCAAATGCACGCTGTCCTGATCGTCACCCTGGATCATCAAGCGATCCGACTCAGGCCCGGTGATGGACACCAGGTCTTCGAGGCTCAAGGTCAGGTCAACTGCGCTGACATCGTTCAGGTCGATGCTGTGCACCCCGCTGACTGTGCCAATCAGGTCGGTGAGGTTGATGGCTGCATCGCCACCCTCCCACAGCAACCCGTCTGCACCTGCGCCAGCATCGACATGGGTGAAGTCGGTGTCGTCGGCCACCACAGCATCGTGGTGATCGCCGTCAACGTTGGCGCCGTCATCCACCACCTGGTCCACCGCACTGTGGGCAGCGGCAATACCGGCACCTTCAGTGGCGGGCGCACCCGGGTTGGCGTCGTCCCAGACCAGGTCGCGATCCGGTGAGTCGATGCGGATGTACAGGTCGGCAGTGTCTTCCTGGCCGGTTGGCGTGGTGAGCTTGTAGGTGAATTTATCCACCTGGCCAATCTCGTCCAGCGTCAGCCCTGCATGCGGGGTGTAGACGTACTTGCCATCGGCGAACACGGTCAATGTGCCGTGGTCACCGTTGATGTTCGCCCCCGTTTGCCCAGGAATCACATAGACCCCGTTGACCAGCACACTGAGTACCGTCAGCGGCGAACCGAGTACATCCGGCCCGGACAAGCTGTCGGACAGCAGGTTGCCTGTCGCATTTTCCATCGCGCCGGTGACGAACTCCGTGAGGAAGGTGGTAGTGAGCTTCTGAGCGATGTGCAGCGCACTCAGAGACAGCACCGCACCGGTCGTCCCGGTCACGCGATAGGTCCCGGCATCCAGCCCTTTGAACGTGTAGTTCGCCTGGGTAGTGGTCTGCTGCGTGACCCATGCGTTATCGATGAACTTCTGCAGGTTGACGGTCGTGCCTGGCAACAACGCAATGCCGGTGACGGTGACGTTGATCGCAAGCTCTGCGGTCGTGCCCGTGGCAACGTTGATGGCTGCACCCGTACCCGTACTGCTTCCGAGCAGTGCCAGGTTGTAGCTCAGGGTCGCCAGGTCGGCCTGGGTGACCAGGTTGACAATGTCGATCTGTGCCGAACCCAGGTCATCATTGGCGACCGTGTTGATCACGCCTGGCGACGACGGATCGGTAGCACTCCACTCCACGTCGACACTTGGGCTGTCGATGCGTACATACAAGGTTGCCGAGGCCGAACCACCGGAACCATTGACCAGGTGATACTCGAAGGCATCCACCTTGCCGATGTTGGCGATATCGCCATTCGGGGTGTACTTGTAGTCGCCGTTGGCAAAAATGGTCAGTTGACCATATTGGCCCTGCAGCACCGTACCCGTGGTGGCGTCGGCATCTACAAATTCGCCTTCGACCTCAACCTGTACCTTCACTGGTCCGCCGGTTCCCGGTTCATCCGGTTGACCGCCGATGCCCGGGTCGGTGATGACGTTGCCGGTGACATCCGGCCCCGCTACACCGGTGAAGTCGGTCAGACTTTCATTGGTGACGCTCAGCTTGGCCGTGGCGCCTGCACCGACGCTGACCAGGTTGGGGTCGAGCTTGAGCGTAAAGCGATACTGCCCGGCTTCCAGCCCTTCGATTTTGGCGCTGGAGCTTTGTCCGAACAGACCTAACAGGTCGAGCAGGCCCGAACCGTTACTGCCTTGTTGCACCGGCAACCATCCACCTGCACCGTCGCTCACTTCCAGCGTCGCGGTGAAGCCACCGCCCAACAGCGAGACCAGGTCGGCCTGGGCAAACTGCAGGTTCAACGTCCCGCTGGAGCCCTCGGCAACCGAGAATTCCTGCTGCTTGGTGTGATCGCCCAAGATGATGCCGCCGATACCCAACAGGGTGAAGACGCGCATATCGGCCAGAGCGGTGTCGGACGTTACGGGTTTGATGGTCACTTCGCCGGTGGCGAGATCATCGAAGGCTTCAAGATCGGCGTCGGCGTCGGCGTCGGCATCAGCGTCAGCGTCAGCGTCAGCGTCAGCGTCAGCATCAGCATCAGCATCGGCATCGGCATCGGCATCAGCATCAGCGTCCGCATCAGCGTCAGCATCAGCATCAGCATCAGCATCAGCGTCAGCGTCAGCATCCGCGTCGGCATCAGCATCAGCATCAGCATCAGCATCAGCGTCAGCATCGGCGTCGGCGTCGGCATCAGCATCAGCATCAGCATCAGCATCAGCATCAGCGTCAGCGTCAGCGTCAGCGTCAGCATCGGCATCAGCATCGGCATCGGCATCAGCATCAGCGTCGGCGTCCGCATCGGCATCAGCATCGGCATCGGCATCGGCATCAGCATCAGCATCGGCATCAGCATCAGCATCAGCGTCAGCATCAGCATCAGCATCAGCATCAGCATCGGCATCAGCATCGGCATCGGCATCGGCATCGGCATCAGCATCAGCATCAGCATCAGCATCAGCGTCAGCATCAGCATCAGCATCAGCGTCGGCATCAGCATCAGCATCAGCATCAGCATCAGCGTCGGCATCAGCATCAGCATCAGCGTCCGCGTCAGCATCAGCATCAGCATCAGCATCAGCATCAGCATCCGCGTCGGCATCAGCGTCGGCGTCGGCGTCGGCATCAGCGTCGGCGTCGGCGTCGGCATCAGCATCGGCATCGGCATCGGCATCGGCATCGGCATCGGCATCAGCATCAGCATCCGCGTCTGCGTCCGCATCAGCATCAGCGTCGGCATCCGCGTCGGCGTCGGCGTCGGCGTCAGCATCCGCGTCGGCATCAGCGTCAGCGTCAGCGTCAGCGTCAGCGTCAGCATCCGCGTCCGCATCGGCGTCGGCATCGGCATCAGCATCAGCATCAGCATCAGCATCAGCATCAGCATCAGCGTCGGCATCAGCGTCTGCGTCTGCGTCTGCGTCAGCATCCGCGTCAGCATCAGCGTCGGCATCCGCATCCGCATCCGCATCCGCATCCGCATCAGCGTCCGTATCATCAATATCAATAGCTATCACAGAAGCGGGAATAGACTCGTTGCCTGCCGCGTCGGTCAATGTGACAGCCAGTGTTTCGCCGTTAACCTGAGGCGGGGCGAGGGTGACTTGGAAATTACCGTCGTCGCCCACCGTGCCGGTACCGATCACGTTGCCATCAGCATCCTTGACGGTAACAGTCGCACCTGGCTCCCCCTTGCCGGTCACAATGCTTCCATCTTCGCCAACTATCAGGTTGGTTGGGGCGTCAGGGGCGGTGGTGTCGCCCGCGAAAGCAGTGCCCGGCAGGGATTCTTTGCCCGAGAAATTGCGCAGGAATACGCGTAGCCGCTCACCATTGATATGCAACGCGTTCAGTTGAACCAGGAATGTACCGTCATCTGCCACCGTACCGGTGCCGACCACTTCACCGGCATCGTTGAGAATGGTGACCTTATGGGCTGCGGCGCCTTCACCGCTGAGCGTGTCACCGGCATCACTGATTGCCAGATTGCGCGGCGCCAGCGGTGTCTCGATATCAGCGACAACCAACGCACCCGGCGCCGACTCATTGCCAGCAGCGTCCTTGAGCGTGACTGCGAGGCTTTCGCCCTCGGTCGCGGGGGTGTCGAGCGAGGCCTGGAAATTGCCATCCGCGCCGACGGTGCCCGTACCGATCACGTTGCCACCGGCGTCCTTGATGGTCACGGTAGTGTTCGGTTCACCTTTACCGCTGACGGTTGCGCCATCAGCACTGATCACCAGGTCGACCGGTGCATCTGGAGCAGTGGTGTCGCCCGCCACCACGGGGCTGCCCGGCGATTCATTGCCCGCTGCGTCCTTGAGGGTGACTTGCAGGGTTTCGCCATTGGTTTGCGGCGTTTCCAGGGTGACCTGGAAGTTGCCTTCAGCATCCACAGTGCCGGTGCCGATGGTATCGCCGTTGGCATCCTTGATGGTCACGGTCGAATTAGGCTCGCCCTTACCGCTGATGGTTGTACCGTCTGCGCTGACGGCCAAACCGGTCGGTGCGGCGGGGGCTGTTGTATCACCCGCTACCACAGGAGCAGGTGGCGATTCCTGGCCCGCTGCATCCTTGAGGACAACTTGCAGGGTTTCGCCATTGGTTTGCGGCTTGCCCAGGTTGACCTGGAAGTTGCCGTCGGCGCCCACAGTGCCGGTACCCAGTACATTACCGGCGGCATCCTTGACGGTGACCGTGGTGCCAGCCTGGCCTTTACCGCTAACCACCGTGCCCGCGCCATTGACCGCCAAACCGGTCGCAACACCGGGTGCAGGGACTGGCGTTTGATGATGGCCACCACCACCGCCACCACCGCTCAATGCCGCGGCTGTACCGCCGACGGCGAGGATGCCCAAGCCCCACAGCACCCAGTCCGGTACCGCACTGTCAGCAGCAATGGCTGCTACACCCAGGTCGTCCAGAGTCGAGATTTCGGTGAAGTTGAAGCCCGAATACGGCGTGGAATAGTTGCCGAGCAACAATGTTCCGTCGGCATTTTCCAGGACCAGTTGGTTAGCGGCGCCGTCGGGTCCCACCACAAAAAAGTTCTGAATGGTGATGGTTTCTCCAGACTTCAGAGTGACCACCAGGTTTTGGCCGGACTGTTGAAACGATTGAACGCTTTCTTGTCCGAACGGCAGTTTTACAATGCTGGTTCCCTTGAGGCTGGCGTTACCAAAGGCATGTTCCGTCGCCGCCCCCGTTGCCTTGTCGACAATTGTTATGTTTTTCATCTCTCACCCGTTTTTTATATGGACACACGTATTTCAGCGCGAGCGAATGCCCACGACGGTAGTTGCCGCCGAGCACTAAACTCTTTTTGCGTTTATAGAGGACTCGTCAGGATTGACAGCGATCAACCCACGCCGGTTTCTTCACGAAATTGCAGGCCCACACGGGTGCGCTTGCAACACGCTGACGCCGAATGAAGTGGCACATCCTTCGCATCAGAATAAGCCTGCCCGGGCCTTGGGTTGGACCTCAAGGGAGCCCAGAGGTCGAGCAGCCGGGAGAGGTGGCAGGCCAGGATGCGGGCTTTTTCGAGTTCCACGGCGGCCTCGTCCGATGAGGCCGACAGCCCTGGTAAACCCGATGTACGCATCCGTTCGCTAGCCATCTCTGACACACCTGCACAACTTTAAAAAGTACAACGCTTCGGCGGAAATTATCGAGACATGGCAACCATCGCAACGCTCGCGAAGCCGATACTAGCGAGGCAATAGTCAACATCAAAGGGAAAAGTAAACACGCATTAAACATGGGCATTTAATACGAACACCCACGACAAACCGAGCACACACAATCGTGAAACTTATTACAATCGCGTTATAACCGAGCACTTCGCAAGCACTAACCCCATTAATAACCCATGATCAATAACTTGATATTCAGCTATTATTCAGCAAACTTGTAAAATTTTATTTCACAGTTATAACAATGCAAAATGACTTTACGCCTAGGCATTAGTCGATAAGTAATACCGGCTCTCCACGAACGTAGTAAAGGGGTTTATTCAGGGCAAAAAAAAGCACCAGTGGTGAGCTGGTGCTGAAAGGTTTACGCAGTAAAAATCAGGGCCTCACCGTGGTGAGAGACAGCAGCCCTACCTGGGCTTGCGATAGCTGTTGATGATCGCCGAGAAGTCCTGGCCCCCTTCCCCACGCTGGCTCATCGATTGATACAACTGCTGCGCCACTGCGCCGAGGATCACCGGTTGGTGCGCCTGGCGTGCGGCTTCAGTGGCCAGCCCCAGATCCTTGAGCATCAGTTCCGCACCAAACCCGCCGGTATAACCCCGGGACGACGGTGCCGTTTCGATAATCCCGGGCCACGGGTTGTAGGTGTCCGAACTCCAGCAGCGCCCGGTGGAGCTATTGATAATCCCCGCCAACACTTGGGTGTCGATGCCCAGCGCATCGCCCAGGGCCATGGCTTCGCTGACGCCGACCATGGTGATGCCCAGCAGCAGGTTGTTGCAGATCTTGGCGATTTGCCCGGTGCCGACTTCGCCGCAATGCACGATGTTGCGGCCCATCTGCGCCAGTACCGGTTGCAGGGTGGCGAACAGTTCCGGGGTGGCGCCGACCATGAAGGTCAGTGTCCCGGCCTGGGCGCCGCCGGTGCCGCCGGACACCGGGGCATCGGCCATCACCACGCCTTGTTTTGCTGCCGCCGCTGCTACATCGCGGGCGGTCTGCGGGTCGATGGTGCTGCAATCCACCGCCGGCACGCCTTTGCCGATGCCGGCCAGCACGCCGTCTTCACCCAGCCATACGCTGCGCACATGGGCTGCAGCCGGAAGCATGGTTACCACCAACTCGGCGCCTTCTGCTGCCGCGCGTGGTGAGGCGCTGATGGTACCGCCCAGTTCGGCCAGTTCCTGGAGCACGGTCTGGTTCAGGTCAAACAGGTTCAGCGTATGGCCCGCCTTGATCAGGTTGCGCGCCATCGGCGCGCCCATGTTGCCCAGGCCAATAAATGCAATCTTCATCGTCGTTTCCTCGATCAGCGCAAGTTGATGGTGGTGTTGACGCCATCGTTGACGCTGTCGTCGTCGAACCAGCGGCTGGTGACGGTTTTGGTCTGGGTGTAGAACTGCACCACTTGCTTGCCGTACGGGCCCAGGTCGCCGAGTTTCGAGCCGCGCGAACCGGTGAAGCTGAAGAACGGCACCGGCACCGGGATCGGGATGTTGATGCCAACCTGGCCCACATCGATTTCGCTCTGGAATTTACGCGCCGCCGCACCGCTCTGGGTGAACAGGCCGGTGCCGTTGCCGAACGGGTTGGCGTTGACCAGCGCGATGGCCTGGTCGAGGGTGTCGACTTCCAGCACCACCAGCACAGGGCCGAAAATTTCCTGGGTGTAGATCTGCATGTCGGTGGTCACACCGGAGAACAGGGTTGGGCCGACGAAGTTGCCGTCTTCAAAACCCGGCACCTTGATGCCACGGCCATCCAGTTCCAGCTTGGCGCCTTCTTTCACGCCGCTTTCGATCAGGTCGAGGATGCGTGCCTTGGCGCGCTTGGAGATCACCGGCCCCACATCGGTGCCCGCTTCGCTGCCGGCGTTCACCTTGAGTTTTTGCGCCAGGGCCTTGAGGTCCGGCAGCCATTGCTTGGCCGCGCCCACCAGCACCACCACGGAAGTCGCCATGCAACGCTGGCCGGCCGCGCCGAAGCCGGCACCTACCAGGGCGTTCAGGGTTTGTTCGCGGTTGGCGTCCGGCAGCACCACGGCGTGGTTCTTGGCGCCCATCATCGATTGCACGCGCTTGCCGTGTTTGCCGGCCAGGTCGTAGACGTGGGTACCGACAGCGGTCGAACCGACGAAGGACACGGCCTTGATGTCTTTGTGGGTGCACAGCGCATCCACCACATCCTTGCCGCCGTGAACCACGTTCAACACACCGGCTGGCACGCCGGCTTCCAGCGCCAGCTCAACCAGCAGCACGGTCGACAGCGGGTCCTGTTCCGACGGCTTGAGTACGAAGGTGTTACCGCAGGCGATGGCCATCGGGAACATCCACAGCGGAATCATTGCCGGGAAGTTGAACGGGGTGATGCCGGCGCACACGCCGATCGGCTGGCGCAGGGTGTAGGTATCGACGCCGCCGGCGACGTTTTCAGCGAATTCGCCCATCTGCAAAGTGCCGATGGAGCACGCGTGCTCGACCACTTCCAGGCCACGAAAAATGTCGCCTTCAGCGTCGGCAATGGTCTTGCCCTGCTCGGCGCTGAGCACTACGGCGATGCGCTTGGAGTGCTCGCGGATCAAGGCTTGCAGCTTGAGCATGATGCGCATGCGCGCACCGATCGGCGTCAGCTTCCAGGTCTGGAAGGCGCGATGGGCGGCGTCGATGGCCGCGTTGACTTCTTCGGGGGTGGAAAACGGTACGCGGGCCAACACTTGCTGGGTGGCCGGGTTGACGATGTCTTGCCATTCGGTGGTCTTGGATTCGACCCACTCGCCGTTGATCAGCAGCTTGACCTGTTGCACGGAAATATCGGCAGATGCGTTCATGTGGTCTCCAATTCTTATAGGTATGCAGAGAACCAAGGCGTTGAATCGCCTTGATGATGAGGCGTTCGGACTGTTTTTGGAGTATAGATGTGCAAACTTCTAATAAGAACGCACATAAAAGCCGGTCCAATATGCAAAAAAACATCACGTCGCTAGGCTCCCTGAACTGGGATGACCTGAAGTTTTTCCTCGAAGTTGCCCGCACCCGCAAGGCCAGCGTCGCCGCCAAGCGCCTGGCGGTGGACTACACCACCGTGTCGCGGCGCATCAGTTCGCTTGAAGGATCGTTGGGCACCCTGCTGTTTGAAAAGTCCCGGACCAACGGCTTCGTTCTGACCACCGAAGGCCAGCGTTTGCTGGGTTACGCCGAGTCGATAGAAAGCACCCTGCACATGGCCTGCGAACAGGTCTCGGGCTCTGGCGTGGCGCTGTCCGGCCACGTGCGCATGGGCTGCACCGAAGGATTCGGCAGCTTCTTCGTCACCCCGCAACTGAGCCACTTTGTCGACACCTACCCGGCGATCTCGGTGGACATCCTGCCCCTGCCCCACTTCATCAGCCTGTCCAAGCGCGAGGCGGATATCGTCATCGCCCTGGAGCGCCCGGAACACGGGCCGTACGTGTGCTGCAAGTTGTGCGATTACAAGCTGCAGCTTTACGCGACCCAGGAGTATCTGGACCAGCACCCGCCCATCCGCCGGGCAGCGGACTTGGCCGAACATCCGTTTATCAGTTACGTGGACGACCTGGCGTTCAGCTCAGAGTTGCTGTACCTGGCCAACGTGGTGCCCGGCGCCAGCGCCAGCTTGCGCAGCACCAGCGTGATCGCGCAGTACGTGGCGGCGCAGCAAGGGCGGTCGCTGGCGATTCTGCCGTGCTTTTTGGCGGCGCAGGACCCGCGATTGCTGCCGGTGCTGGGCAAGGAGATCAACATTACGCGGCAGTTCTGGATGTACTGCCGCGAGGACCTGAGGAAGTTGAAACGGATCACCCTGCTGTGGGACTACATCCGCGAGGTGACGGAGCAGAATCAGCCGTTGTTGATGGGGGAAACCCGCGACATGAGGTTTGCGGATTAAGCGATCAAACACACCATAAATAAAATGTGGGAGCCGGGCTTGCCCGCGATAGTAGTGTGTCAGTCGCCGAATTTATCAACTGATCCACCGCCTTCGCGAGCAAGCCCGCTCCCACATTTTTGAACGCATTCCATAGAGCGAACGAGGGCGCCAGCTTAGTCGGCAATCACCACAATCGACACCCGGCGATTCTCGGTGCGCCCCGCCGCTGTCGCATTGGAGGCCACCGGCTCGCTGCTGCCCAGCCCGCGCAGTTGCACGTTTTCTTCTTTCATCCCGATGCTGGTCAGCACCTTGGCCACGCTTTTTGCCCGGCGCAGGGACAGTTGCTGGTTGTAGGTTTCCTTGCCCGAGGCGTCGGTGTGGCCGTCGACCCGCACCCGCTCAATGCCCACGCCCAGCAGCGCCTTGCCGATGCGCTGGACGATCTCGGTGCTGGGCCCATTCAGGCTTTCGACGTCGCTGCCAAACAGCACCTTGCCCGACAGGCCGAAGGCCCAGCCCTCGTCCGTCAGTTCAAAACCCTGTTGCTTGAGCACGGCAATTTGCGCGGGCGTCAGGCCTTTGGGCGGCGGGGTCTGGCAGCCCGTCAGGGCGAGCAAGGCCACGAGCAAGGTGATAAACAAAACGCGTGCGGTCGAAAACAAGGGATCAACTCCTGTGTTGAATGTTGACGGCGAGGGACTCCGACTCCGCCGTTTGCTGGCCACCTTGGGAAAGCCGTTTGGCCTGGTACATCGCCGCGTCGGCGGCGTTGAGCAGGGTGCCCGGGGTGGCACCATGATCAGGGTAGACGGCGATGCCGATACTGAGTGAGGTCAATACCTGGGTATCGCCGGGTAGAGGAATCGGTGCATCCATGCTGGCGATGATTTTGTCGGCGATGCGCTGGGCGTCCTCCAGCTTGTGCAGGGGCGACAGCAGGATCGCAAATTCATCGCCTCCCAGGCGGGCCACCAGATCGTCTTCGCGCAGCTGTGCACGCACGCGCGCCGCCACCGCCACTAATACCGCATCGCCGGCGGCGTGCCCGAAGTTGTCGTTGATGTCTTTGAAGCGGTCGCTGTCGAGGAACAGCACCGCCACTTTCTCGTTGAGTTTGGCGGCGCTGCGCAGGGCCCGGATCAATCGTCCTTCGAAGAACGCCCGGTTGGGCAACCCGGTCAGGCTGTCGTGGCTGGCCTGGTGGGCGAGGGTTTCGTTTTCACTTTGCAGGTGGGTTTGCCAGGCTTCCATCTCATCGAGCAAGGCGTTGAAGTCGTTACCCAGGCTGTCGAGCTCGGCGATTTGCGCCGGCGGCACGCGCCGGTCAAACGCCCGCTCGCTGCGGGCGGCGTGGGCCACCGAGGCCAGGCTGTGCAATGGCCCGGTGATGCCGCGCAACAGCCGTCGCGCCAGGAACAACGCGACCCAGGCGCTGAGTGCGGTGCACACCAGGATCCCGGCCAGCCCGCTGAGCAGAAAACGCAACAGGCTGCCGCCATGGCCGGTCAGGTGCACGCTGCCGATGACCTGGCCCTGGTGCAAAATCGGTTGGCTGATGGGTTGTTCGAGCAGGGCGTGTGCCAGGTGCAGCTCAATCATGGACAGCATCCCGGTTTCCGGGCGCTCCCAATGCGCCAACTGCTTGCCTTCAATGTTGAAGACTTCTGCCTCGGCCACTTCTTCCTCCGAGGCAATCACGGCCAAGGCTTCAGTGGCTGCGGCACTGTCGTTGAACACCACGGCCGCTTCCACGGTGTAGTTGATGGAACGGGCGATCAGGTGCAGGTTGTGGTCGGCATACACCCGCAGCGCCAGCACGCCAAGCAGCGTCAGGGAGATACTGGCCATGCTGACCGCCATCAGTGCCAGGCTCAGGTGCCCGCGACCGATCACCGAACGCAAGGTTGGGCGCACCGGCGCTTTACCGAACCTCATGACCCTGACGCTCGACGGCGGGACAGTTGCAGTACGCTCGGATGAATGCGCACACCGCTGCGGGCAACAGAGTCGAGGTTAACCTCGAACGACACCTGTTCATCGGCCACCCGCAAACAGAACAGGCTGCCCACGGTGCATTGGTCGCCGCCTTCGCTGATGCTGAGCACCGGATGGCCGATCAGTGACGCGAACAGGCGGCTGCGCTCGTCGCTGGTCAATTGGCCGATGTACACGGCGTCACAGGCATTGGCGATGTCCGGGTGGTCGGCCAGCAACCGTTGCACCACCACCGGACGGCCGGTGGCCTGAGTCGTGCCTTTGACCAGGTCATCGGTGTATTGGGTCGGCCCGACGATGCACAGGCGCAATTGCGCGGGCTCTACCGGCCAACGGGCATAACTGAGAATACCCAGGACGACCTGAGTGACCGACTTGGCCCGTTGATCGGCGATGCCGGCAGGCGGCTGGGCAAAAGCGAGAGGCGTGCATACCCACAGAAGCGCCAACAGCAGCATTCGTCTCCAGCTCAAACTTCGCTCTGTGGGCGAGACAGCCACGTTCATGCAGCGATTCTCTTTGATCTTCTCGGGATGATGCCGCAACGATAGCACAACGGCGGAAAACCCCCGAGGCGACACCCGGGAGGATTCCGACATTTTATTAAGAAAAATCACACATTTGGATCAGAAAATTTAGATAACCCATCGGTCAGCTTATTCAGCGATCAAGTGCCCAGTTCCAGCATCAGCCCACTCAAGCGCTTCACCTTGCGGCGCACCGCCTCTTCGAACACCCCGCCCCGGGGCTCGATCAGGCTGAACCAATCCTTGGCGCGGGTGATGCCGGTGTAGATCAGCTCTTTGGTGAGCACCGGGTTCAGGGCGTCCGGCAGGATCAGTGCTGTGTGGGTGAACTCCGAACCCTGGGACTTGTGTACCGTCATCGCGTACACGGTTTCCACATCGTTGAGCCGGCTGGGCAGCACAAAGCGCACACCGCCCTGGCCATCGTTGCGCGGGAATGCCACGCGCAGTACCTGCGGCCCGCCGTCGCTTTCCGGCAGTTTCAGGGCAATCCCGATATCGCCGTTCATCAGGCCCAGGCCGTAGTCGTTGCGGGTCATCAACACCGGGCGGCCTTCGTACCACTGCTGGTCGCTGTCGATCAGCCGGGCCCTGAGCAGCGCGGCGGTGATGCGCTGGTTCAAGCCCTCCACACCCCAAGGCCCCTTGCGTACGGCGCAGAGCAACTGGAACGCATCAAAGGCTTTCAGCAGCTTTTGCGCCCAGACGGTCCAGGCTTCGTCGTCGCGGGGCGTGTCGAGGGACGGGCGCGCGGTCTGCAGCAACTTCAGGTAATAGCGATAACCGTGGGCACCGTCGCCGTGACCGTCCAGCACCAGGCGCTCCAGGGCATGGTCGTGCTCGCCCTTGAGGCTGACGCAAAACAGGTCGGCGTGGCTGCGGGCGGCCAGCAGTTTGCGGGCCTGCTCGGCGTTTTGCTGGTTGACCCAGCGGGCCAACTGGCCAATGCCGCTGCCTTCGCCAAACCGTCGCGAGTAACGCAGCATCACCACTTGTTGCGCCAAGGGATGGCTGCCGTCGGGGTCTTCCTGCAGGCCGCTGGCGCCAAGGTCTTCGCCGCTGACCTGTTGCAGCCACTGGCGGGTTTGCGGGCTGTAGAAACCGGCTTCGGCGTCGCGGCATAAATCCCCCAGCACCGCCCCGGCTTCAACCGAGGCCAACTGGTCCTTGTCCCCCAGCAGCACCAAACGGGCATGGGGCGGCAAGGCGTCCAGCAGGTTGGCCATCATTTCCAGGTCGATCATTGAGGCTTCGTCCACTACCAGTACATCCAGGGGCAACGGATTACCGATGTGATGGCGGAAATGTCGGGTACCAGGGCGGCTGCCGAGCAAGCGGTGAACAGTGGTGACTTGGGTCGGGATCTTGTCCTTCACCGCGTCAGGCACTTTCAGCGACAGCACTTGCTGGCTGATGGACTCGGTCAGGCGCGCGGCTGCCTTGCCGGTGGGCGCGGCCAGACGAATGCGCAATGCGCTGCCCGCTTCCACCGCTGGCGCCTGCAACAGCGCGAGCAAGCGCACCACCGTAGTGGTCTTGCCGGTGCCCGGGCCGCCAGTGACGATGCTGAATGCACCGCGCGTCGCCAAGGCGCAGGCGAGTTTCTGCCAGTCGACAACACCGTCCGGCGGGGCCTGGTCGAACAGGCGATTCAGGCGTTCGGGCAGATCATCGGCGACGCTTTCGCGGGTGGCGAGTCGCAGACGCAGTGCGGTATCGATGCGCCGTTCGTAAGTCCAGTAACGGCGCAAGTACAGGCGTTTGCCCGACAGCACCAGTGGCCGGCTTTGCGCGTCTTCGCTGCCATCGACGGCGAGTGCCACCAGGCGGCTCGCGGCCAGGGCGTGGCACCAGTGGGCGCCGTCCAGGCCATCGAGCAACTGCGAGGGCAGCAGCATGGCGCCGGTGTGTGCATCGCCTTCGGGCGGCAGCGACAAGGCGAAATCCGGAGCCTTGAGGGTTTCGAACAGGTCAAGACACACATGGCCGTGACCGAGTTGGTGGCTGGTCAGGGCAGCGGCCAGCAACACCAAGGGATCGGCCTGCGGATCGAGTTCGTGGAGGAAGCCGACAAACGCCTTGTCCAGTGCCCGCAACCAGCCACGCTGCACCCAGAGATCGAGCAATTGCACCAGGTCGGCGGCGCGGCTCAGAGGCGTAAGTTCCTCTAGCGGTAACGGCGACAGGCTCATAGCAGCACTCCTTGTTCCCAGGCGGGCTCGGCCTTGGGTGGTAGCGGTTTGCCCTGGAACAGCAGGTCCAGGCTTTCGATCAACTCCCGGGGCGGCCGGGTGAAATACGCGCCCTGGCTCGCGGAATGGGTGCCGCGCAGGAACAGGTACAACGCGCCGCCGACGTGGCGGTCGTAGTCGTAGTCCGGCAGCCGTGCCTTGAGCTGACGGTGCAAGGCCAGCAGGTAAAGCACGTATTGCAGGTCGTAACGATGATCGAGGATCGACAGTTCCATGGCCTGTTGTGTATAGGCCGAATCATCGGGGCCGAGCCAGTTGGATTTGTAGTCGGCCACGTAGTAGCGGCCTTCGTGTTCGAACGTCAGGTCGATAAAGCCCTTGAACATGCCGTTGAGCAGCACCGGCTCGGCGGCCACCCGCGACACGCCATTGTGCGTGTGCTGGCACACCAGTTTGTCGAGCGCGAGGACATCGACCTTGTGGCTGGCGAACCAGAACTCCATTTCGATCTGGTACTGCTGCAATTCGCTGAGGGCCATCTGCCCGTTGCCCAAGGGCAGCCGCGCCTGCAACAGGTGCCCAAGCCAACCGGACAGCGTGCCGATCCAGCCCTCCCAACCGCGTCGGTTGCAGCGACGGGCGACCGCATCTTCGATGGCCTCGGGGGTGACGTTGAAGCCTTCACCGCCCGCCCACTCCAGCAGACCATGGAGGAAGGTGCCGGGGTTCGGTCCGCGTGGGAAACGGTGAATATCACCACCGGAAGCCGGCACCTCACGGGGTGCATCCGGGTCGAGGCGCTCGTCGTCAAACAGCTTCTGCGCTTGTGGGCTTTCCGGCGCTTCGAGACTGGCCGCGCTCATGCTTTCGCCGATACGCAGGGCGCTGTAGGACGCGATCCACCAGTTTTCTGCCGCCTTGCGTTTGGGCATCAGGGGCGCAAGCAAGGTGGCTTCGTTGCGCGGTGGGTGGAATACCACCGCTTCGGCTTCGGGCATTTCTGCGTATTGCAACGCCGGGCAACCTTCCTGCAAGTCGAGCAGCCAGCGCGCCAAGCCAGCGGATTCACCCAGTGAAGCACCGCCGCCGAGCAAGTAGCCCAGGGCCGACAGGTGCAACACCGAGCTGTTGTTATTGCCGCGCTTCAGGTCGGCGATGCCTAGCCAGCAAGCGTGTTTGGCGCGGGTCAGCGCCACGTAGAACAGGCGCAGGTCTTCGGCCAGGCGCTCGTCGTCGGCTTGGGCGATCAGCTCGGCGGTGGGCCTGAGGCTGACCTGGGATTTGCCGTTTGCGTCGTGGTAATGCAACGGCAAGCGGCTGCCATCCACCGGTTTTGCCGAGCAGATAAACGGCAGGAAGACCAGGTCGTATTCCAGGCCCTTGGACTTGTGGATCGTCACCACCTTGACCAATTGCTCATCGCTTTCCAGGCGCAGTATCTGCTCTTCACCGGCCTGCCCGGAGAACGCAAGATGTTCGGCCAGGTGGCGAATCAGTGCCTGTTCACCGTCCAGTTCCGCGGCCGCCTGTTGCAGCAATTCGCAGAGGTGCAGCAGGTTGGTCAGTACCCGTTCGCCATCGCTGCGGGTGATCAGGGTTTGCGGCAATTTGAAGTCGTGCAGCAGGCGTCGCAGCATCGGCAGCACGCCTTGGGTGCGCCAGATCGTGCGGTAGTCGCGGAACTGCATTACGCGCTTTTCCCACGCCAGTTCGTCCTGGTTCAGACGCTCCAGTTCCGGCAGCGACAGGTTCAAGGTGACGCAAGCCAGGGCGGCGCGCAGCGGGCGCTCGACGTCCGGCTCGGCGCAGGCCTTGAGCCAGGCCAGCAGGTCGTGGGCTTCTTGGGCGGCGAACACCGAGTCTTTATCCGACAGGTACACGCTGCGCACACCACGGGCCGCCAGTTCACCGCGCACGGCTTGGGCTTCCTTGCCGTCACGCACGAGGATGGCGATGTCTGACGGCAGTACGCCTTTGAAGCTACCGTCTTTGCTCAGGAATCCTGCAGTCCCCTGCTGTCCGCCATTGAGCAACGCAACGATTTGACTGGCGCAGGAACCGGCCAGCTGTTGGCGGTAGAGCACGCCGGATATGGGCTGGTCGGTGGGCAGGTGCCAGAGGTTCAGCGCGGGCAACGTCTGACCGTTGACCTGCAGTTGTTCCTTGCGGCCCTGGGACAATACTGACTGGAACGGCACCGGATTCGTCCCGTCCGGTTCACGGAACAGGAATGCGCCACGGCCTTTTTCTGCGCGCTGGAACACATGGTTTACCGCCTCGACCATGGCGTGGCTCGAACGGAAGTTGGTGCCCAGGGTGTGATGGCGGCCGGTAGTGGATTGCCGTGCACGCAGGTAGGTATAGATGTCGGCGCCACGGAACGCGTAGATCGCCTGCTTCGGATCGCCGATCAGGAACAGGCCGCTGTCGAGGTGGTTTTCTTCGATGCGGTAAATGCTGTCGAAGATGCTGTATTGCACCGGGTCGGTGTCCTGGAATTCGTCGATCAAGGCGACCGGGAATTGCTCGCGGATCACGCTCGCCAGACGCTCGCCGCCGTCGGCCTGGAGCGCAGCATTGAGGCGGATCAACATGTCGTCGAAACCCATTTCGGCGCGTCGGCGTTTTTCTTCTTCGAAGCGTTTTCCCACCCAGCCGGCGGCGTGTTGCAGTACGGCAGCATCGGGAGTGGGCAAGGCGTCGAGGCTGGCCTTGAGACCGGCCATCGCGTCGATACCGGGGTGGTGCGGCGGCTCGCCTTTCCAGGCTTCGGCCATGCCGTCGGGCGTCAGGCGGGTGAAGCCGGTGCCGATGTCCAGTTGTTCGAGTGATTCGTCAGCGGCCCAGGCGCTGATTTTTTCGAACCAGGGCTCGAAGTAACGGGCTTGCATCTTGCGGCCATCGACGGCTTTAGCCGCGACGGCTTGCAGGCAAATAGTGCGCAACTCTTCTGCCCATTGTTGCCAGGGAGCCTTGAGCGCGACAAGGGCTTGGCGGCGTTCCTGTAGGCATTCGTTGATCAGCTCAGCGGGGTTACGAGCTTCATCCGTGGGCCGCTCGCTGCCGAACAGCGCGCGCACCCGTGGCATCAGGGCTGCCGGGCCGCCCCAATTGTTGCGCACCCAATTCAACGCATCGTCGTGCATCGGGTAGCAGAACAGCCGCCAGTAGTCGCGCAGCACTTCGCCGAGCAGGTCGCTGTGGTCGGTTTCCAGGGTTTGGGTGAACAAACTGCCGCTGTCGAACGCGTGTTCGCGCAGCATGCGCTGGCACCAGCTGTGGATGGTCGAAACGGCGGCCTCGTCCATCCATTGGGCGGCGATGTCCAGGCGATTGGCGCAACCTGGCCATTGCTCGGGGCCATATTGGTCGCGCAGTTCGGCGATCAGTGCGTCGGGTTCTTCGATTTCTTCGCGGAAAAAACGCGCGGCTTCAGCCAGGCGGATACGGATACGTTCACGCAGCTCTTTGGTGGCCGCGTCGGTGAACGTCACCACAAGGATTTGCGGCGGCAGCAACTCGCGGCCGAAGCCCGCTTCGTCACCGCCATGGCCGAGTACCAGGCGCAGATAAAGCGCCGAGATAGTGAACGTCTTGCCTGTGCCGGCACTCGCTTCAATCAGTTGACTGCCCTTGAGCGGGAACGCCAGGGCCAGGGGTTTTGTGCTGCTCATGCGCCGGCCTCCGCGCTGGTGAGTGATCGCCAGGGGGCATTGACCAACGGTCGATACAGCGTTTCACACCAGCCTTCGAACTCTTCGCTGGCCATCAGCGCGGCGTAGTCGGGGAACTGGCGAGTGAGCGCGGGGCTTTCACGGCGCTCGCCGTCGGTGGTTTGGCCGTCGCCTTCGTAGGCTTTGCTGGCGGCAGCGTGGGCTTTGACCGGGTCGGTTTGAGAGAGCCAGGCGAAAGCCGTCTTGACGGCGATTGGCAGCGGTTCGCTCATGCCGGTTTTCCACGCGAGCAGCAGGTTGCCGAGGAGTTCCTGGGCGGTGGCTTGCTCCAGCGGGGCCAATAGCAGGGTGTCGTCGCTGGCGACCAGGCCGGTGCTTAACGGCAGCCCGCAAGCACAGGCCACCAGGTGGTTTACCCACGGGCGAATCAGGCGGTGCCACTTGCGGGTCTTGATCGAGCCAATGCTGTTGGGGATGGCGGTGACACTTAGAAAGCCGCCGTCGCTACGTTGATGCAGGCCGCTGATCCAACCGTCCAACTGAATGCCTTGATGCTCAAAACTGATCGGTTCAGCACTGGCATAGGGCGTGGGCCAGAGCGCCAGGAGTTGCTGGTAACGCTGCAGCAGATCTGGCAACGGCTCGATAAGTTCTTTGCGCAGGCATTCGCCGAAACCGACCATTGGCAACAAGCCGCTGCCTTGCAGGCGCAGGGCTTGGGCGTTGAGGGCTTCGTCGGAATTGTCAGGCCGGGTCAGCGCGGCGGCGAGCAGGCTATCGCTCAGGCTGTAGCGCTGCAGTGCGTCGAGGACGAAGGGTTCTTCATCTTCCAACGGGACTTCAGCGGCTTCGAAAAATACTTTCAGGCGCTGACTGAAGAAGTGTTTGACCGGGTTGCGCAGGAAGTCCTGCAACTGGCCGAGGCTCAGCGGTTCTTCCTGGGTGTAGGGTGCCAGGCTGCCGGTATCGGGGAGGATGCCCGGGGTTGCATGGAGCAACTGCCATTCGCGGGCGTAGCTGAACAACTCGTCACCTTCATGAAAGTAGCGGGCGCTGAAGGGTTGGAGCGGGTGTTCCTGGGTGGTGGCTTCCAGGAGCGGCTCACCGTTTGTGGTGTGCCAGCCGCTGGCGATGTGGTCACGCAGTTGGCCGATCAGGACGGACGCCGGGCGATCACTGTTGTCGCGGATACTGCGGCCGATCCAACTGATGTAGAGCTGGTCGCGAGCCGAAAGCAGGGCTTCAAGCAACAGGTAGCGGTCGTCTTCGCGGCGTGAACGATCGCCTGGACGGTAGTCGCTGCCCATCAGGTCGAAGTCCAGCGGCGGTTGAGCGCGCGGGTAGTCGCCGTCGTTCATGCCCAGCAGGCACACCAGCCTGAACGGGATCGCGCGCATGGGCATCAGGGTGCAAAAATTGACAGCCCCTGCAAGGAAGCGTTGGGACAATCGGCCCTGGTCGAGACCGGCCAGCCAGGCCTCGCGGACTACGGTGAGGGGTAACTCGTCGTGCAGGCCAACGGACTCGCAGGTCTCCAGCCAGGTTTCTCTCAGCTGCTGAAGTTGACCCAGCAGGTAGTCGTCATGTTCGTTGCTCGGGAGGAAGAACAGCTGCATGAGGTTTTGCAGGCGCTCGCCCCACTCTCTCGGCGCGGCGGGTTGTGACAGAGCCTGGTGGGCGTCGTGCAGTGCGTCGAGCAGTGCAACCAGCGGGCCGATCAGTGCTGCGTCGAGGCCGCCGATTTCATCGTAGGGCTCAATGCCGTCGCAGGCAGAACCGGTGCCGACGGCGTAACCCAGGAGCATGCGGCGCAGGCCGAAACGCCAGCTGTTTTGCTCCAGCTCATTGGGCAAGCCAAGGCCGGCGCGCTGTTCGGCGTTGAGGCCCCAGCGGATGCCGGCGCCTTCGATCCAGCGGTGCAGGGTCGGCAGGTCGCGCTCCTTGATGGCGAAGCGTTCTCGCAGCGCCGGGACGTCAAGCAGGTCGAGGATTTCACTGACCGGGAAGCGGCTGTCGGGGAGCTTGAGCAGGTGCTCGACGGCAATCAGCAATGGATCACGGCCGCGCTGGCCTTGGTCTGTCAGCGTGAAGGGGATGAAGCGTAGGTCGCTTCTTTCAAGCTGGCCGAATACGGCGCGAATGTGCGGCGCGTAACTGTCGACGTCGGGGACCATGACGATGATGTCCCGCGGGCGCAGCGTAGGGTCGGCGCTGAAGCGCTGGAGCAGTTGGTCGTGGAGGATTTCCACTTCGCGTTGGGCGCTGTGGGCAATGTGGAAGCGGATGGAGGTGTCGCGCTTCAGGTCGACGCCTGGCCAGCGTTCGCGGGTTTCGTTGAGCGGGCGCAGTTCGAGGATGTCGTCCTGGAGCTGGTTGAGCAAAGTGGTGGGCTCGCTCTCACTGAACAGGTCGATGCGACCGTCGCGGAATGCCGAGCGGTAACTGTTGGGGTCGTCGTAGCTGTCTAGCAGGTTGATGTAGTCGCGACCTTGTTTGCCCCAGGCAGCGAGCAGCGGATGGGCGTGCTGGTGCAGGGTCTGCGGGTCGATAGTGACGGGCATTCCGGCTTTGCGGGCCTGGCGTTTGTACTCGTTTCGGAGCAGGTCTTTGTCGGCAACGATGTCGGACCAGTGGTGGCGACATGGGTTGTGTACGCACAGCAGGACTTGGCTGAAACGGGCGAGGCCGGCGAGTGCTTCCAGGGCTTGGGCTGGCAAGGAAGAGATGCCAAAAACGATTACTCGGGAAGGTAGGCCAGCGGGTGCTTGTTCAAGGGTGTTGATGCGCTCGATAAAGCGCTGGTGAACACCCGCGCGACTCTGAGCCATGCCCTCTTCTCCGACATCCACCAGCAGCGCCCGCCACAGTTCGGCTTGCCAGCAGTTGGCCGGGCTCAGGGGTTTGGATTCGCCTCGGCCATTGCGCAATTGATGGCGGCCCGCGGCCCAGTCTTCCAGCCAGTCAGCGCGGTAAACCTGGTATTGGTCGAACAGGTCAGCCAGACGTTCCGCCAGCTGGTAGCGTTTGCGCAGATCAGTGTCATCAGTCAGGAAACGCTGCAGGGGCTCGAAGTGGGGCTGGTCGATCAGCTCGGGAAGCAGGCGCATGAGGCGCCAGGTCAGTGGGGCTTTATCGAGCAGGGACTTGGGGGGAATCTCATCTTTGCCCAGGACCATGCGATAGAGCTGCCACATGAAGCTGCCAGGAAGTTGCACGTCGATTGCTGCGGCGATGCCACAGCCGCCCATGTCGTCATCTTCAGGGTCTTCGGCCAGCGCCAGTTTGAGCCATTGGGCAATGCCATTGCTTTGTACCAGAGCGATTTCGTTTTCCAGGGGAGCCAGCGGATAACGGCGCATCCAACTGACGACCAGGCTGCGCAGCTCATCCAGGCGGTTGCCGTGAACCACCATGAATCCAGCACTGAGGGACGTCGCATCCGGCATAACGGCTTCCTTGGGAAAAGCAAAATCGAGGGATGGACTTTAACATTGAAGGCAATCGTAGGCTGCACGTGAGGAGCACTTCGGGCCGCTTGCCATGCTTTTCAACCGCCCAAAACAAAACCCCTGATCGCGTTAGCAATCAGGGGTTCTGGAATTTAATCTTGACGATGACCTACTCTCACATGGGGAAACCCCACACTACCATCGGCGATGCATCGTTTCACTGCTGAGTTCGGGATGGGATCAGGTGGTTCCAATGCTCTATGGTCGTCAAGAAATTCGGGTA
>NZ_AHHC01000065.1:0-27210 GCF_000242655.1 Pseudomonas sp. PAMC 25886 | reverse complement strand
CCTATCCCCTGTGTGCCTTGGCAGTCTCAGGTTTCAGCGGCTCGTTTGTCGAAGCCGGTCACTACGAGCCGTTCTATTACTACATCGTCAAGTTGCCCGAAGCGTTTTTGCCGTGGAACATCCTGGTGTACCTGGGGCTGTGGCACTTCCGCAAAAGCCTGGTGCGTAACCGCTACCGGCTGTTTTTCTGCGTATGGCTGGTGGCGCAGTTCACCTTGCTGACGTTGGCCTCCAGTAAGCGCACGGTCTACCTGATGGCGTTGACACCCGCCGCTGCGGTGCTGGCCGCCGAGTATGGCGGCGTGCTGCTGGGCTGGCTGAAAAGTCGCGGGCAGGTCTCCCACGTCGCCGAACACGTTTATGAACATCGCCGTGGCCTGGTGGGTGGCTTTTTCGTTGTGGTGATTGCCTGCTACCTGATCGCTGCTTTCTGGTACGCGCCAAAGGCCGATAAGCGCCAGTCGTTTGTACCGGTGATCAGCCAGATCCAGGCGATGCAGGCGCAAGGCAAGGAAGTGGTGCTGTATCAGGCCAACGAGCGAATCGCCGGCGCCGGGGTGTTCTACATGCAGGCCTATTTGACGATTCTGCAGACGCCGGAGGAACTCAAAAGCTACCTCGCGGCCAAGCCCGGTAACGTGGCCTTGGTGGACAATACTGACCGGCTGAACGTACCGGTGACGGTGGTCAAGGAGATGGCGATCAACCGTCAGCCGTACTATTTCGTCGAGCAGTAAGGCCGGTTACCACAGCGCCAGGTCGTACGTGAGGTAAACCCGGTAGTTGTCACGATCGCTCGCATAAGTCGAGCGATACGTGGCCTTGCGCAACTCGACGCCCAGGCCTTTGAAGGTGCTGTCCTGGATCACGTAGCGCAGGTTGGTGTCCGACTCCCACTCACGGGCTTCGCGGCCCTTGAAATCACCGTTCTGGCCCTTGTAGTAACGGGTCATGAAGGTCAGGCCCGGCAGCACGGCGACCAAGTCGTAGTCATAACGCAGCATCCAGGTTTGCTCACCGGCCTGGATGAATTTGCCGACGCCGGCGTTGCTGAAGGAATACACCGTCGACACGCTGGCATAGGGCAAGGCGGTATCGCCGGTGACTTTCTGATAACCCACGCCCAACGCCTGCGGCCCCAGCCGGTAGGTGAACAACCCGCTGAACATGTCGCTGTCGACCTTGCCGTTGCGTGCCTCGCCCGCTTCGTTGCTGATGAAGTAACGCAAATCGCTGGTCAGGCTGCCGGCACCCACTGGCTGCTTGTGCACCAGGCCGACGAATTGCTGGCGATAGAATTCGCGCATTTCGCCGTAGTACCAGGTGCCGCTCAGCTTGGGTGTGAAGGCGTAGGTGGCGCCGGCGAAATCAAAGTCGCTGCCCTTTTTGCCGCTGTAGCCCTGGGGATAAATGTCCACGCTGTCGGTCGAGTTTCGCAGCTTGAACTTGTCCAGATGCCCGGCGTGCACGTACAGGTTACGGATGCCGCTGTACTCGACTTGAGTGCCCTGGAACGTTTGCGGCAACAGCCGGCCATCGTTGTACACCAGCACCGGAATTTTCGGCAGCAGCGTGCCGGTTTTCACCACGGCTTCACCGATGCGCATCTTTGCGGTGACGCCCAGGCTTGAGAATTCACTGGCCGCGCGGCCATCGTCGTGCACCGGCAATAACCCGGTGCCGGCATGGGCGCGACTGGAGTCGAGCTTGATCCCCGACAACCCCAATGCATCCAGGCCGAAGCCCACTGTGCCCTCGGTATAGCCCGATTGCAGGTTGAGCAAAAAGCCCTGGGCCCACTCTTTGCGGTCTTCGCCGCCGTCACGGTAACCGTCGTTGAAATAGTAATTGCGCAAGGTCAGCTTGCCGTGGGAATCCTCCCAGAAACCCTGGGCCATCAACGCCGGTGACAGGCTCGCCAACAAGCCTGCAGACACCACTCCTCCCCTCGTGAAAAGCTCACGCATAACCGTCTCCCGAATGCCGTATTGTGGTTTTTTATGGGCAGTTGCTGCCTGCGACAGGCTGGACGGCGTGTCGCATTGCGGCGGACACTAACGGCTGATCGAACGCCCGGCAACGTTATGCGAGAAGCGCATCAGGCTATGCGCAAAGCCCTCAAACCACAGGAACATCACGGTGAATCTCAAGCAGCTCGAAGCCTTCAAGGCGATCATGTCCACCGGTTCGACCATCGGTGCGGCGACCCGCATGGGCCTGTCGCAATCGGCGGTCAGCCGGTTGCTGAGCCAGTTGGAGGAGGCCTTGGGTTTCGCGTTGTTCCTGCGCAAAAAGGGCCGCTTGATGGCGACCCCGGAGGCTGAAGAACTGCTCACCGAAGTGGCCGGCCTGGTGGACGGCATGCAGCGTATCCAGCGCCTGGCGGATGAGATGCGCGTGGGCCGTTCGCGCAAGAGCCTGATCAAGGTCGGGGTGCCCACCAGCATGACGCAAGAGCTGCTGCCACGGATCGTCGCCGAGTTTCTCAAGGGCCGTGAAGACATCGTCGTCGAGTTGCTGACCGGCTCCTACGACATGATCGAACGGGCCGTGCTCGACCGCTCCGCCGACCTCGGTTTTGTGCGTTTGCCCACCGAGATTCCCGACTTCGAGATTGAACCGGTGCTGGAAACCGAAGGCGTGTGCGTGATGCCGGCGGACCACCCGTTGACCCGTCACGCGTGCATTGAGGTGCAACACCTGCGAGACGTGCCGCTGGTGATGCTGGGCCGGCAACGGGCGCTGCGGGCCGAGTTGAATCAGGTGTTTCGTGCGGCCAACCTGACGCCGCAGGTGCGGGTCGAAGTGCACTCGGTGGGCGCCGCGTGCAGCTTTGTCGCCGAGGGGCTCGGAGTGTCGATCGTCAATGGTTTGCTGGCCAGCCACTTCATGCATTTGCCGATTGTGGTCCGCCCGTTTCGACCGGCATTGCCCTATGCATTCGGCCTGGCGTTTCGCGCGAATGAACCCAGGTCCAAGGTGGTGACGGCGTTTGCCGAGCACCTCAAGCACCGGCTGGCCGCACAAAACGCATAGCCCAACCCAGCCCGCGCATAACGTTGTCGCCGCTAAAACTTTGCCCTAGTGTCCGCTCCACAAGTGTCACCCGACACAACAATAACAGCGCACACCGGGGCAACCAGCATGACCGAACCGCAGATCGTCCGTACCCACTCGCCCACTGAAACGCCGGTGGAAAAACCTGCGCAGCGCAAGCAGATCAACCCGGCCATCATCCTGTTGAGCATCGTGCTGCTGGCCGTCGCCTTCACCTACGCGGTGAACTCGGGCAAGTTCCAGCGCCAGAACGGCCTGGTGGTGCCGGGCTCCTATCAGGTGCTGGAAAAACACGATTCCTTCGGCCAACTGTTCTCCCTCGAACCGCGCAAGGCCGGCGATACGATCGCCCGGCCGGTGTCGCTGGTGGAGGGTTTCATGGCCATTCCCCAGGGCATCGAAAAACGCGCCGCGCTGATTTTCATGGTGCTGTTCATCGGTGGCATGTTCGGCGTACTGAACAAGGCCGGGGTGATCGACGCCGGCCTGGAGCGCCTGCTGGGGCTGACCCGGGGCAATATCTACGTGCTGGTGCCCAGCCTGATGCTGGTGTTCTCCGCCGGGAGTACCTTCATGGGCCTGGCCAAGGAGTTCATCCTGATCGTGCCGTTGATGGTGGCCATGGCCAACCGCCTGGGGCTGTCGAACCTGATCGGGCTGGCCATCGTGACCATCTCGGTGAAGATCGGCTACCTGGCCTCTATCTCCAACCCGGTGGCCTTGTCCGTGGCACAACCGATGGTGGGGCTGCCGATTTTCAGCGGCTTGAGCATGCGCGTCCTGGCCTACTGCACGTTCCTGCTGGTGGGCATCGCGTTCGTGTTGTGGAGCATCCGCAAGCACGGCTTTGATGCCAGCGCGCAGATCACCTTCGAACGCAAGCCGCTGCCCCTGCGCCACCTGCTGAACCTGATCGTACTCGGCGCCGGCATTGGTTTCCTGGTGTACGCCTCCAACCGCTGGGAGTGGAAATACCACGAGCTGTCGGCGTTCTACCTGCTGCTGACCGTGGCCTTCACGGTGATCGCCGGGCTTGGCGCCAGCACCGCTGCCAGCGCTTTTGTCGACGGGATGAAAAAGGTGCTGATTGCCGGTGTGTTGATCGGCCTGGCAACCGCCGTGGAAATCATCCTCAGCACCGGCCAGGTGCTCGACACCATCGTCAACAGCCTGGCCAACCTGGTGGGCGATCACGGCCCGGTAGTCTCAGCCTACGGCATGTTCTTCGCGCAACTGGGGCTGGATGTGCTGATCCCGTCCACCTCGGGCCAGGCGGCCGTGACCATGCCGATCTTCGGGCCGTTGGGGCAACTCTCCGGTGTCAGCCCGCAAACCACGGTGTTCGCGTTTTTAATGGGCAACGGCCTGACCAACATGATCACCCCGACCTCCAGCGGCCTGCTGGTGCTGCTGGCCACCGCCAACGTCGGCTGGGGCCAGTGGGCGCGCTACATCCTGCCGCTGTTTCTGATCTATGCCGTGCTGGCGATGGTGCTGTTGGCCATTGCCGTTGGGACCGGATATTGAACCCATGAGTGTTTTTTCCATGCAGACGCTGCACAACCAGATGATCGCCATGCGCGACGGCATCCACCTGGCCACCGACATCTACTTGCCGCCCGGTCCAGGCCCGTTTCCGGCGGTGATCGAACGTACGCCCTACGACAAAAGCAAACCGTCGCGCTCGGAAATACAGCTCGACGGCCAGCACATCTCCCGCGAGCAGATGGCCGCGCGGTTCACGGCCCAGGGCTTTGTCGCGATCTTCCAGGATTGCCGCGGGCGCTACGCCTCCGAAGGTGTGTTCATCAAATACACCGCCGAGGGCGAAGACGGGTTCGACACCCTGGCCTGGATCATCGAGCAGCCCTGGTGCAACGGCAAGATTGGCAGCATGGGCCTGTCCTACGCCGCCCACACCCAACTGGCGATGGCCTGCCTGCATCCGCCCGGCCTGAGCAGCATGGTCCTGGACAGCGGCGGCTTCGCCAACGCCTACCAATGCGGGATCCGCCAGGGCGGCGCATTCGAGCTCAAGCAAGCCACCTGGGCCTGGCGCCAGGCCAAGGAAAGCCCGGCGGCGCTGGCAAACCCGGCGATCATTGAGGCGCTGGAACAGGAAGATATTCACCAGTGGTTCACCCGCATGCCGTGGCAGGCCGGGCAGTCGCCGCTGCGCCATGTGCCGGAATACGAAGCCTATTTGCTGGAGCAATGGGCACAGGGTGATTTCGGGCCGTACTGGCAGTCACCGGGAATCTACGCCGAGGGCCACTATCAGGATTTGCCGGATATCCCGGTGCTGTTCATGTCCAGTTGGTACGACGCCTACGTGAGTTCGACCCTGGCCAATTACTCGGCGTTTTGCGCAGGGACACAGGTGCGGCACCAACTGATCATGGGCCCGTGGCTGCACGGCGATCGCAACATCACTCACAGCGGCGAAGTTGAATTCGGCGCCTTGGGCGCCTTCGATGGCCAGGTCGCCAGGGACTGGCTGAGCTGTCGCCTGGACTGGTTCGAACGCGCCCTCAAGGACGCCTCGCTGCCGGCTCCGGCGCCCGTGAAGGTGTTTTTGATGGGTGGCGGCACCGGCGCGCGGGACGAACAGGGACGCCTGCAACACGGTGGCCGCTGGCTCGAAAGCCGCCAATGGCCGCTGCCCGGCAGCCAACCGTTGACCCTCTATTTACAGGAAGACCGGCGGCTGACAGACACCTGCCCACGTAACGATGAAGGACAACTGAGTTACTACGCCGACCCCGCCACCCCCGTGCCGACCCTCGGTGGCGCACTGACCTCGGGTAGCCCGGTGTTCGTCGGCGGTGCGTTCGACCAACGCGAGCGCGCTGATTTTTTCGGCACGCGGGGCGATAACCGCCCGCTGAACGAGCGCGAGGACATTCTGAGTTTTCAGACGCCGCCCCTGGCCGAAGACCTGGTCGTCGCCGGCCCGTTGCAGGTCGAGCTGTGGATCGACAGCGACGCGCCGGATACCGACTTCACCGCAAAACTGGTAGACGTCTATCCCGACGGCTATGCCATGAACATCACCGACGGAATCCGCCGCGCCCGCTACCGCGACTCTTGGGAACAGCCGACGCTGCTGACACCCGGTGAGCGGGTCAAGGTCGTGATCGAGCCCTTCGCCACCTGCAACCTGTTCAAGCGCGGCCATCGCCTGCGCCTGGACATTGCCAGCAGTAACTTCCCGCACTTTGACGTCAACCCCAACAGCGGCGAGGCTCAGGGCCAGGCGCAGCATCCGCGGGTGGCCTGCAACACCGTGCATATGAGCCGCGACCATGCCTCGCGCCTGATCCTCACCGTGCTGCCCGCCCAGGCTTTGCCGGCGCCGGCAGCGGATTAACTAAGTACCCCCAACCGGGTGCTCAAACCCCGCAACCTCGGGTTTTATCCAACACCCGAGGTTTCCCCCGTGAGCACCCTACCCTCCGATTCCCCCAGCCAGTCACTCGACCAGCGACCGGCGACAAAGCCCTCTGCGCTGTTCCAGGCCATGGAGCAGCTCAACACCCAACTGACCGACGAAGCGCAGCGCCTGCTCCAGCAGGCCAAAGTGCCCTACACCCTGCCTGCCAGGTGGGTCCTCGATGGCGACCAAGGCCTGCTGAACCGCAACCGCATCAATCTCGCCGTGCGTAAAAAACTCGAGGCCCTGGAGACGGAACGTGTGCACGACGGCCGAGTACTCAAGCGCTGGATACTCGATCAACATCAGGCCGCGCTGGAAGCCGAGGCCCACCTCAAGGTGGAGGACCAACTGTTATTGCCCAGCGACCGTGACCTGGTGCTGAACATTCCCGGCAGCCCACCCTTGCGTCCCGCGATGTATGCGCTGAGTTTCAGCCACCGCGGGCGTACCATCGAGTTTGCCGGGGCGTTTGTCCTGACCGCCTTGCAGACACCCGTCACCCTACTGACGGGAGACACCAACGTCGGCAACGTGCTGCTGTTCACGCCGTCCCGTGGCCTGGAGGCCTTCGCCTCGCTCAACCTGCTGGACCGCGCCCTGCGTGAGCGCATGGACCATCCCGACTGGCGCCAGGAATTGCTGCAACACCTGCCCCGCCGCGACCAGCATCTGCGCGCAGCGGGCCTCTGGCCTTTGCAACTGAACGTCATCGACTCCATGCCCCTGGCCGAACACACCTACAACGCCCTGCAGGCCAAACAGCGCCTGGACCTCGACTTTGCCCTGGGCTTGAACGGCAACCCGCCGCCACACAGCGTGGCCCAACTCACCGCCGAAATGGACCAGGCGATCTGCTGCACGCTCTGGAACCTCGATACACGCCTGGAACTGCGTGCGCAGCAGCTGCTGGACAAGCTGCTGCACGCTGCCGCACCGGACTGGTTTCGCCGCGCCACCCACGCGCAACACCAGACTCTGGTGCGACATACGCAGGCCTACGAACAGGCGCGCGAGGACCTGGTGGCGCTGTTGGGGCCGGCGGCGTCTCCCGAGCACCTGGCGCGGGCGCAACTGCTCGAACGCCTCGATCAAGAGCTGGACATTCAGGCGCTGGAGCCCGAGCAGTTGCTGATCAGCACCGAACGGCCGTTGATGTCCGGCAACGCCTATCAACAACAGCACACCCTGACGGCACTGGCAGTGCGCGGCCTGCATGTCGGCGATACACAGCCAGGCTCAGCGTTCCTCAAGCACACCCGGCTGACCTACGCCGGCCAGCCACTGCCGCCCGAGTTCAGCGCAGTCACCCCGCAGTACCTGGCCGAACTGCTCGACACCCTGCAACCACGCTTTGACTTTGCCGACGAGCAGGCCCGCGCTCTCGGTTCCACAGTGGTCAAGCGCGCGATGCAAGACATGGTCGACACTCGGCTACAGGCGCTGGCCTACAGTGCCCTGCTGCAAAACCACATCAGCCCCACGGATTACCAGCTGTTTGAAACCCTCAAGGCAACCCCGTCCGCCACCCTGAAGGCCAGTTGCGTAGCACTGCACGAAGCGCCGCTCAAGGACCTGTGGGTGATGCGTCACCTTGACGAACAGGGCGCCACCCAACGCTTGCTGTTGTGTACACCCCAGGCACCGCGCGCCGAGCAGTTCCAGGCCTTTGGCAGCGAGCGGGAATTGCAGGCGCACATTCTGGGCTGGAGCCAGGAGGTGCCGTCGCCCACCCGGCCGGTGACGATGAAGACGTACCTGCTTGAACAACTGGTCAGCCGCATCCGCCCCACCTACAACCTCATGCTATCGACCCTGGGCTTCAGGCCGGACACCCTGGAGCATCAGATGATCATCCTCAGCCCGGCCTCCAGCTATCAGGATTGTTTGCTGGAAATGAGCGAGAACCTGCTGGCCATGCAAGCGGATGAACATCTGCACCGTACCCCGGACTGGTTGAGCCGCGCGCCGAAGATTGATCGCCAGACACTCGCCGACCTCGATGAAGACGCTGCCGGCGCGGCCCAGGCCTATAGCGCCAGCCCTGGCAGCCCGGAGCAGTTTCCGGACTTCGACAGCTACCTGTATGAAGCGGCGCACAAGGCGCTCAACGCGTTGCTGGGCAACCCCACATCGGCGGTCGACCCCAACCAAGTACAAGTCATCACGCCCCGCGAGCATGTCTCCTACACCATGCTCTACCGCAACGGTTATGACTACAGCCTTGGCTTCCTCAACCCCGCCGCCGACACCATGGCGCAGTTCAAGGGCCCCCCAGGCGTTGACCTGAGCCGGCTGAACGCGGAGGCCGTGAGCAAATCCGTCAGAGGTACCTGGATCGGGTCGCGCTACATCATGCAGGTGGAAAAAACCCTGCTGGATCCCCTGGCGCCTCACTACCCGTGGCGCCGCAACCTGGCACTGGAACTGACGCAATTGCGCATGAAAAAGGCCGCCTGGGTCAGCTGCCTGCAAGGTCATCTTGCGCGCAGCGACCTGGCCTGGCTGAGCAGGAGCATCGACAGCCTGGGGGACAGCCGTCTTGCCACGCGCGCGCTGTACCCGGTGTATCCGCTGGAGCTGTGCGGGCAGGTCATCGACGGCTGCTACCGCTTCCATCACCTGGATGACGTGCCGTTGCTGTACACCCCGCAATCACCGGACGGCATCGATTTTCGCGCGCAAAAAGAATTCAACGAGCGTCTGAAAAACGTCGGCGGCATGGCCAGCTACTACACCAAGCGCGTGGCAAGCCTTGAGCGCAGGGCATTCGAGTCAACCTTGCGCGACCTGCTGAACCGCCTGGAGCCCCAACGGCGCGGCGTTTACTCCAAACCGGTCTTCGACGTACCCCGCCCCTTCGAACCCCTGCGTGACCTGCGTTTCTACGTATACGACAAGCCGCTGCGGCACGTGCTCGACGACGTCAGGAGCACCACCACCAGCCGGCTCGAAATGATCATGGAGCTGGTTATCCTGATCGCCGAACTGACCATAGCCATCGCCACGATTCCATTTCCGGTCCTGAGCCTGGCGCTGGGTACGCTGCTGGTTTTCAAGGACGCCATGCTGGCCCTGCATGCCTACAATCGCGGCGACACCCAAGCGGCCCTGAACCACTATCTGAGTGCGCTGCTCAACGCGGGCGGCGCGGTCCTGACCGACCTTAGGCCGGTGCTGTTGTCGGCCAGCAAGCTCGCCAACAAACCCTTGCGCCATATCGCCCGCCTGCCCCGGGAGCAACAGGCGATGGCACTGATCCAACAGTTGCCGCCCGAACCAACAGCGCTGCGCGGCATGCAGCCGGTGGCGTTTGGCGGCGATGCGTTGTGGGCCGCGCAAACGCCCGACAGCCTTGGGCGGTTCCTGCTGTTTCGGTATGACGCCGTCCAGGACCAACTGCGCTCCACCGGCAAACTGGTGAGCAAAAAGGCCGACGGGCAATGGCTGCGTGCCGGGGTCACCGGCGGTACGCCCAAGTATGAAAAACTCCGCACACCCTATGAGTTATCGGAAAAACTGGGGGAGAACGTCGCCGGCGTCCTGGCGTCCGAAGACCGCACGGCGATGTTCCTCCTGGCACAAAGCCTGGACGACTCGATGAATACCCACATGATCTGGTCAATGCGGCGCGAGTTGCATCCCGCCCTCGAATCGCACCTGAATCAGGTACAGCTGTTGACCCGTGATGCCGATGATTTTTTTGCAAAACTGCCGCCCCTGGTCAAGCGGGTCGAGACCCTGGACCTGGCACAAGACATTCTCCCCGCCGACCTCCTGCGACGGCTGCTCGACGATGCGCAGAGCCTGGTGATTGGCGAAACGTATTTTTCCATCGCCAGCAAACAGCTGCTGATCGAACACATGCCGCTGCTCAAAGAGTTGCAAGTCAAGGCGATCTACATCGAGCACCTGTGGCGCGACGTGCATCATCTGCAAACCCACTCGCGGTTCTCCAAAGGCATTTCCAAACAGGCCAAAAAACATCTCAAGTCCACCGACCGAGCCCACTTCATGGACCCTGAGAGTGAGCATGGCTATTGGAAGTTGGTGGAGGCCGCAATGCAGAACGGCATCGAGATCAGGTCGCTGAATGCCTCCAGCTGCTACGACCTGGAAAACGTCCTCGGCCTGATCGACTCGCGGCCCGCTGCGACGCGTCCCGTATCGTTGATGAATTACTACTCCCACACCGTGCTCAACGCCGATATCGAAAAGGCTCCCGGTGAGCGCTGGATCGCACTGGTGGAACACAAACGCATGAGTACCTTCCGGGGCACGCCGGGTATGGCCGACCTGCAAAAAAGCATTGCGCTGCGGGTCGATGACGCCTTCGGTCAGCCCACTCGATTGGTCACCGATGTGGCCGGCGCCATTCCCGGAGACCCATTGGCCAAGGGTGACCTGAAGCTGTCGTTGCGTACCTCCGTGCAAGCACTGGAACCGCCGGCGCCGCGCCCCGGGCCGGCGGTGGAGCACAGCCATTTCAATCGCTTTGACTTGCCCGAGGAACACCTCCCACTGTTTGCCCAAGAGATCACACTGCCACTGGGCAGCAAGGAAGCGATGTTCAATACCGCCTATCCCGAACTTGCCGCCATACGCCGAAACGCACAGAGGACCTTCGAAACCACCCGCAAAAAACTGCGGGACGACGCACAGCAGTTCTTCAGCGAGCACACCCCGCCTGCCCGCGTCGCCCTGCCCGAGATCGCCGAAACCCTCGACGAAAAAGCCTTTATTGATCAGGTACTGGAGAGCGCCGACGGCCTGGTGGTGGGTGAGTCCCATGGTGCGACATCGAGCAAAGCGTTCCTGAGCAATCACATGGAGCACATGACGGGCCAACGCAACGTCAAGACGCTGTACCTGGAGCAACTCACCACCGAGCTGCATCAGGCCGACCTGGATATTGCCCACAGCACCGGGATCCTGACGAACGAGCTGAGGGCCTATCTGCGCGCACTGGACACCGGCCACGGCGTGCCCGCCAGCAGCCCTCATAACTTCTCCAGCCTGGTGCAAGTGGCCATCAAACACAAAGTACGCATCCGCGCCCTGGACTGCATCGCCAGTTTGCGGGTGGACGGGGTGCGCCCGACTCGAACCTCAATGTTCAACTACTTTGCGACGCAAGTGATCAAAGCCGATCAGTTGCGCGCCGGCCCGCACAAGTGGCTGGCGCTGGTGGGCGAGACACACCTTCACACCTACCACGGTGTGCCGGGAGTCGCCGACCTCAACAAAGGCATCAGCCTGCTGCTTGCGGATGTACCGCCCGGCTCGGGCAAGGGGTTTGCGCTGGAGCCCGCCAACATCGCGACATTGCCGCCCGAGCAGAAGTGGCCGCTGGTGCGCTATGACTTCAGGAAAACGGTCGAAGCCGGCGCAGCAGCCACCCCGCTGAGCGGCTTGCAACAACGCCTGAGGCGCCCTGGCGATTACCTGATACAGGGCGCCACGGACGACGCGAAGGAGATCGTCCACATGGACCGCAACCGCGTATTGATCCACACCCCGCTACGCCGCGACATCAAAGGGTATTACGTCAATCGCTGGCATTTCGACAACTTGCGCTTCGCCACCCAGGAACACCTGATGACCTTTATCGAAACCCACAAACAAATGCGAAAAATCGACTGACGCTCCTCGGGCGCCCCTTCCTTGGAGGGGGCGCCCTCGTCGAAAAAATGACCGTCCGTCAGCCACGATCAGTGAATCCAGCCTCCACGAAAAAACCGTTTCAGCTCTCGCCCGGGCTGCCGATACACCCGTACTAACCCATCGCTGGGCGCTCTTCCAGCACACACACGCAAATCTGTTCCTGGAGGAATTCGATGAATAGTTGGTTCGGCAATATCAGCGTCAATATGAAACTGGGCCTGGGCTTCGGCCTGGTGCTGGTGCTCACCGGAATCCTCGCACTCACCGGCTGGACCAGCCTGGGCGGCCTGATCGACCGCAGCAACTGGATGAGCGACATCACCCAGCTCAACGCGTCGCTGACCAAATTGCGGATCGTGCGCCTGCAATACATGCTGGCCAACGGTGACGAAGCCGTAGCGCAAAACGTACAGACCAACCTCGACAGTTTTGCGGCCCAGCAACAGAAGCTGCTGGACAGTTTCAAGAGCCCGGACAACCTCAAGCTGCTCAACGAGCAAAAGGCGATCATCACCGCCTACCAGCAGTCCTTGAACAAAATGCGCGAGGCTTATCGCAACGGCAACGCTTCACGCCAAGTCATGGGCGACAAGGCCGACGTCGCCAACGCGCAGATCAGCGCCCTGGACGCCAGCGTGCGCCAGATGTCCGACAGCACCGAGCGCTTCGCCCAGTTCGAGGCGGTGGCCACCGCCAAGGAACAGTTCCAGTTGGCCCGCTACGAAGTGCGCGGCTACACCGGCAACGTCAACGCCGAAACCGAAGCCCGCGCGGCGGCGCAGATCGAGAAAGCCATCGACGGTTTGAAAGGCCTGCATGCCGTATTCGGCGCCAGCCAACAGACCGCCCTCGGCTCACTGGAAACCGCCCTCGGCGCTTATCGCAGTGCGGTGCAGAACTACAAGGCGGCCAACGCCAACATCGTCTCGGCCCGGGCAGAAATGACCACCCAGGGCGCCGATATCGTCACCATCAGCGACAAGCTGTACGACATCCAGCTGCAACGCCGTGACGCCGAGAGCGCCCAGGCCCGCAGCCTGCAACTGATCAGCACGTTGCTGGCGTTGCTGGTGGGCATCGTGGCCGCCGTGATCATCACCCGCCAGATCACCCGCCCATTGCGTGAGACCCTGGCCGTGGTGGAGCGCATCGCTTCCGGCGACCTGAGCCACAACCTGCAGGTTACCCGCCGTGATGAACTGGGCGTGCTGCAACAAGGCATCCAGCGGATGGGCGTGACCCTGCGCGAACTGATCACCGGCATCCGTGACGGCGTGACCCAGATCGCCAGCGCCGCCGAAGAGTTGTCGGCCGTGACCGAACAGACCAGCGCCGGGGTCAACAGCCAGAAGATCGAGACCGATCAAGTGGCCACCGCCATGCACGAAATGACGGCCACCGTGCAGGAAGTCGCACGCAACGCCGAACAAGCTTCCCAGGCCGCCTCGGCTGCCGACGGTGAAGCCCGTGCCGGTGACAAGGTGGTGGCCGAAGCCATCGCCCAGATCGAACGTCTGGCTGCCGAAGTGGCGCGCTCCACCGACGCCATGACGCACCTGCAACAAGAGAGCAACAAGATCGGCAGCGTGATGGACGTGATCAAGGCCGTGGCCGAGCAGACCAACCTGCTGGCACTCAACGCCGCCATCGAAGCCGCCCGTGCCGGTGAAGCCGGTCGCGGTTTTGCGGTGGTTGCCGATGAAGTCCGGGGCCTGGCCCAGCGCACCCAGAAATCCACCGAAGAAATCGAAGGCCTGGTGGCCGGTTTGCAAAACGGCACCCAGCAAGTGGCCGCCGTGATGAACAACAGCCGCAGCCTCACCGACAGCAGCGTCGAACTGACCCGCAAGGCCGGTGTATCACTGGAAAACATCACCCGTACGGTGTCGAACATCCAGTCGATGAACCAGCAGATTGCCGCCGCCGCCGAACAACAGAGTGCCGTGGCCGAAGAGATCAGCCGCAGCATTGTGAACGTGCGGGACGTGTCGGAACAGACGGCGGCGGCCAGTGACGAGACGGCCAAGTCGAGTGTGGAACTGGCGCGCCTGGGCGGGCAATTGCAGCAGATGGTCAGCCATTTCCGGGTGTAAACACACCTTCAACGCAAGCACCTTCAAACTGTGGCGAGGGAGCTTGTTCCCGTTGGGCCGCGAAGCGGCCCCAGTCCAAACAACTGAGACCGTTCAGGTAAACCCGGCGCCTGGTTTTGGGGCTGCTGCGCAGCCCAACGGGAGCAAGCTCCCTCGCCACATTAGAACGGGTTCAAACCGCTACTTCTTCAACAAACACCAACCGGTTCCCCGACGGGTCGCTGATGCTCATTTCGCGACTGCCCCACGGCGTGTCTTCAATCCCGGGCTTGGCGTTGCGGTAGTTTTTGGCCAGCAACTGCTGCTGGTACGCCTCCAGGCCCTGGGCTTGAATCCGCACCGCCGCGCCTGGCGTGCAATCGCCATGGTGCTCGGACAGGTGCAGCACGCATTCCCCCAGCGACACCTGCAGGTACAGCGGGAAATTGTCTTCAAACCGGTGCTGCCAATCGACCTTGAACCCCAGGAAGTCGACGTAGAACTCCAGCGTCCTGGCCTCGTCGAAACTGCGCAGAATGGGGGTGACTTTTCCTAAGTGCATGGCGATTGCTCCGTGTTTGAGTGCGGCCACTATAAAGCCGCGAACCCTTTACGCAAATCCCCGCTGCGCGCCAGGAATCGTCCGGGCCGCTGGCCGTTGGGCTGGCCGTCGCTGTAGCTCAACACGCCGTTGACCCACACCTCGTCAATCCCTTCCGCCGCGCGCTGGGGCGCCTTGAAGTCCGCCACATCCCGCACCCGCAACGGGTCGAACAACACCAGGTCCGCCCAGTGCCCTTCGCGAATTTCGCCGCGCTCGGCCAAGCCAAAGCGCGCCGCCGACAAGCCAGTCATCTTGTGCACCGCGGTGTGCAGCGGGAACAAACCAAGGTCCCGGCTGAAATGCCCCAGCACCCGCGGAAACGCGCCCCACAACCGTGGATGAGGGAACGGATCTTCCGGCAAACCATCCGAACCGATCATCGACAGCGGATGCGCCAGGATGCGCTGCACATCGGTCTCATCCATCCCGTAATACACCGCGCCGGCAGGTTGCAGGCGACGGGCCGCGTCCATCAGCGGCACTGCCCACTCGGCGGCAATGTCTTGCAGGTCCCGTCCGCCCATTTCCGGGTGCGGCGTCGACCAGGTGATGGTGATACGGAACGCATCGGTGACTTGCTTGAGGTCCAGGGTCGAAGAGCTGGCCGCATAGGGATAGCAATCGCAGCCCACCGGATGAGTCTTCGCTGCGTGTTCCAGTGAAGCCAACAATTGCGGGCTACGCCCCCAGTTACCGGCGCCCGCGCACTTGAGGTGGGAAATAATCACCGGTGCCCTGGCGTGACGACCAATCTGAAACGCCTCGTCCATGGCCTCCAGCACTGGCTCGAATTCGCTGCGCAAATGGGTGGTGTACACCGCGCCGAACGCCGTGAGCTCTTCACTCAGTTGCAGCACTTCATCGGTCTCGGCGTTGAACGCGCTGGCGTACGCAAGGCCGGTGGACAACCCCAGGGCACCGTCCGCAAGACTCTCCTGCAACTGCACGCGCATGGCGGCGATTTCGCCGGGCGTGGCGGTGCGGTGCAGGTCGTCCATATGGTTGCTGCGCAGCGCCGTGTGGCCGATCAGCGCCGCCACGTTCACCGCCGGGTGGGCGTTTTCCACCGCCGCTCGGTAATCGGCAAAACGCGGATAGGCGAAGGCCTCACGCTTGCCCAACAGGTTCATCGGGTCCGGCGGATCGGCCCGCAGGCTCACCGGCGACGCGCTGATGCCGCAGTTGCCGACGATCACCGTGGTCACGCCCTGGCTGAGCTTGGGCAGCATCTGCGGGTGACGAATCACCACCGTGTCATCGTGGGTGTGCACGTCGATAAACCCCGGCGCCAGCACGCGCCCGGTGGCGTCGATTTCATGCTCGGCGCTGTCCAGGGACAGGTCGCCGATTTTCTCGATACGCCCTTCGCGCAACGCCACATCGGCGACATAGCCGGGGGTGTTGCTGCCATCAATGATCAAAGCCTGGCGGATCAGCGTGTGGTACTTCATCTCAATCTCCAAGCGGCAGGCTGTCGGGGCCGCCGCGATAATCGTCCAGGGCCAGCTTGATCCGTCGCAGGCGTTCCTGGTTGTCGTCCGGCATGGCCAGGGCCAGCTCGGTGGCGAGCACGTCGATGGCCAACAGCATTCCGTAGCGCGCCGCCGTTGGCTTGTAGATAAAACTGGTTTCCGCCGGTTGCAGCGGTAGCAACACATCGGCCAACTGCGCCAGCGGGGAGTCCGGCAGGGTGATGGCGATGATTTTTGCGCCGTAGTTGCGCGCCAGTGCTACCACGCCCAACACCTCCGGGGTGATGCCGGTCAGCGAGCAGACGATCAGCGCATGCTCCGGGCCCAAGGTGGCGGCCGTCACGCGCATCATCACCGGGTCGTGGCAGGCGGCGATCGAGTAGCCCAGGCGCACCAGGCGCACTTGCAACTCGTCGCTGCACAGGCTCGACGGCCCGCCCATCCCGAACGCGTGGATCATCCGCGCATGGCCCAGCAGGCTCACGGCGTCGACAAAACTGCGCTGGTTGAAACCGGACAAGTGCCGGCGCAACGTCGCCTCGATATCGCTGAGAATCTGCCGGTGAAACGCCGACTGCTCGGGCAGGCCCGCCGGGTCAAGAAAACGGCTGCCGACGCCGCTGGCCTGGGCCAGTTGCAGGCGCAGGTCACGCAGGTCGCGGCACCCGACGCTGCGGGCGAAACGCGACAAGGTCGCGGTGCTGACCTCGGCCCGCTGGGACAATTCTTCCAGGCTGGCGGACGCTGCAAAGCCGACATCATCCAGCATCAGCTTGGCGATACGCCCTTCGCCAGCGCTGAAGGAATCCTGGCGGGCGCGGATCTGGTAGAGGATGTCCATCGGTTCGGCTCCGGGTTACAAGATGCAGGACAGGCCATAAGTCAGACCGAAGGCGACCACCGAAATAAGGGTCTCCAGCACGGTCCAGGTCTTGAAGGTCTGGATCACCGTCATATTGAAGTATTCCTTGATCAGCCAGAAGCCGCCGTCGTTCACGTGGGAAAAGATGACCGACCCCGCGCCGGTGGCCAGCACCAGCAATTCCGGATGGGGATAACCCAGGCCCATCGCCACCGGCGCAACCACACCCGACGCAGTGGTCATGGCCACCGTAGCCGAGCCGGTGGCGATGCGCATCAACGCGGCGAACAGCCAACCCATCACCAGCGGCGACAAGTTGAAGGCATGCGCCAGGCCAAGGATTTCATTGGTGACGCCAGCGTCCACCAAAATCCGGTTCAAGCCGCCGCCCGCGCCCACCAGCAAGGTGATGCTGGCCGTCGGTGCCAGGCATTCGTTGGTGAACTTGAGGATCGATTCGCGGTTGAAGCCCTGGGCCAGGCCCAGGGTCCAGAAGCTCACCAAGGTGGCCACCAGCAGCGCGATCACCGAGTTGCCGATAAACAACAGGAACTGGTTGAACGCGGTGCCCGGCGTGGAAATCAGGTTGGCCCAGCCGCCGATCATCATCAGCACCACCGGCAACAGGATGGTGCCCATGGTCAGGGCGAAACTCGGCAAACGGGTGCGCGGTTCGCGGTCGATGAACTGACGTTCCAGCGGGTTTTCCGCCGGCAGGTGAATGTGCGGCACGATGAACCTGGCGTATAGGGGGCCGGCAATGATCGCCGTCGGGATACCCACCAGAATCGCATACAGCACGGTTTGCCCGACCGACGCGTTATAGGCCAGCACCGCCATCATGGCCGCCGGATGGGGCGGCACCAGCGCATGCACCACCGACAAGCCCGCCACCATCGGCAAACCGACCATCAGGATCGACACACCCACTCGCCGTGCCACGGTAAAGGCGATCGGCACCAGCAACACAAAACCGACCTCGAAAAACAGCGGCAGCCCCACCAGGAAGGCAATGCACACCATTGCCCAGTGGGCATTACGCTCGCCGAAGCGGTTGATCAGCGTGCGCGCCACCTGCTCGGCGCCGCCGGATTCGGCCATCATCTTGCCGAGCATCGTCCCCAGCGCGACCACCAGCGCAATATGCCCCAGCGTCTTGCCGACGCCCGCCTCGTAGGAGCCCATGATCGTGTCCGCCGGCATCCCGGCCAACAGGGCCAGGCCGATGGACACCAGGGTGATGACGATAAACGGGTTGAGCCGGTAACGCGCGATCAATACGATCAATGCAATGATGGCGATGGCGGCGTAGATCAACAGCCAATACCCCGGTGATGCGGCCATGCGGTACTCCTCGGAAAGGGTCACGTCGAATAGGTTGTGAAAGTCATAAATCATTACCGAGGTGGATTTTCAATTTTTATGAAAGTAATTTTCGCCCACGGATAAGCCCTGTCGCGCAGGGATATGCCCAGGGTCAGTGGATGAAAATTCGGGGGGCGTTCTTACATGAAGATTGCCGGGGCTGGAAACTCAACTGCGCAGGCCGAGTCTTAGACTGCACACCGACTCATGACCAGGAAAACCCAGAATGAATCGTCAACACCTGCTTGTTCCCTTCGCCGCCGGCGCACTGCTGCTGGCCCTGTGCGGCCCGGCCTCGGCCGACGAGAACCCGGCGCTGAAAAAATGCATGGACGGCGCCAACACCACCGCCGACATGGTCGATTGCAATGCCAGGGAAACCAAGGTTCAGGACGCGCGCCTGAACACCGCCTACAAAACCGCGATGACGGCGATGGAAGGCAACCGCAAGCAGCAATTGCAGGATGTGCAGCGCCAGTGGATCAAGTTTCGCGATGCCAATTGCGGCTTCATCGGCTCGGCAACCGGCGGCACCATCGATCAGGTCAACGGCTCCGGCTGCGTGCTGGACATGACCCAGACCCGCGCCCAGGAATTGGAAAACCTGGTCGGGCCGTGAGACTAGTCGTGCTGTACCCGGGCGCGCTTGAGCAGTTTGCGGCAGCGTTCGGACAGGTGCAGCACCCGCAGATGCTTGCCGGCCTTGGTGTAGCGCTCCCGCAGGGTCATCAAGGCGGCAATCGCTGAATAGTCGACAAAGCTCAAGTGACGGCAATCCAGCGTCACCTGGGCCGGGTCGTTGGCCGGGTCGAACCGGTTGAGAAACGGCGTGGTCGAGGCAAAGAACAGCGTGCCGTGCACCCGATAGAGTTTGCTGCCGTCCGGCTCCATATGCTCATCGGCATACAGCTCACGCGCTTGCTGCCAGGCGAAGTTCAGCGCCGCAATCACAATCCCGCAGAGCACCGCCGTCGCCAGGTCGGTGAACACGGTAATCACCGTCACCGCCATGATCACCAGCACGTCGTTGAGCGGCACCTTGTTGATCACCCGCAACGAAGCCCAGGCAAACGTCTGCTGGGACACCACGAACATCACCCCCACCAGCGCCGCCAGCGGAATACGCTCGATCAGCGGTGACAGAAACAGAATGAACAACAGGATCATCACCCCGGCAAATACCCCGGAGAAGCGCCCGCGCCCGCCGGAGCTGAGGTTGATCACGGTTTGCCCGATCATCGCGCAGCCGCCCATGCCGCCGAATAATCCGGAGACCATATTCGCCGCGCCCAGGGCCACGCTTTCGCGGTCCGGATAGCCACGGGTTTCGGTGATTTCGTCGGTGAGGTTGAGGGTCAGCAGGGTTTCCAGCAGGCCGACCATGGCCATCAGGATCGCGTAGGGCGCGATGATGTGCAGGGTTTCGAGGGTCCAGGGAATCTGCGGCAGCGCGAAGGTCGGCAGGCCGCCGGCGATGTGGGCCATGTCGCCCAGGGTGCGGGTCGGCAGGCCGAGCAGATACACCGCCAGGCCCACGCCGAGGATCGCCACCAGGGCCGGCGGCACGGCGCGGGTCAGACGCGGCAGCAGGTAGACGATGGCCATGGTTGCCGCGACCAGCCCGGTCATCACGTACAGCGGCGTGCCGCTGAGCCAGGAGTCACCGCTCTTGAAGTGCTCCAGCTGCGCCAGGGCAATGATGATCGCCAGGCCGTTAACGAACCCGAGCATTACCGAGTGCGGCACCATGCGCACCAGCTTGCCCAGGCGCAACAGGCCGAAGGCGACCATGATCAACCCACCCAGCAACACCGTGGCCAGCAAGTACTGCACGCCGTGCTGCACCACCAGTGCGACGATCACCACCGCCATCGAGCCGGCGGCACCGGAGACCATGCCCGGCCGGCCGCCGAACAACGCGGTGAGGGTGCAGATGATGAACGCGCCGTAGAGGCCCATCAGCGGGTTGAGGTGGGCGACCAGGGCGAAGGCGATGCATTCGGGCAGCAAGGCGAAAGACGTGGTGAGTCCGGCCAGGGTGTCGGCGCGCAGACGGGTGAGGTTCATTGAAGTACCGGGGAGTCGCGGGGATAAGGCTGGGGATGGTACGGAATTGGGCGAGGTGGGGCTAGTGCGGTGTCATGACAAGTAGACCGGGTTGCCTTCATCGCAGGCAAGCCAGCTCCCACATTTGAGGGCGTTAACACATCAAAATGTGGGAGCCGGGCTTGCCCGCGATGGGCTCAACTCGGTTTCAAGCGAACATCACACCATCTCGTTGCGAATCCACTCGACTACAGAGGTCCGCTTCGGCGCCCACCCGAGCAATTCCCGCGCATGCTTGCCACGCACCCGGCTGTTGGAGCCCAAGCCATAGTTGGCCATTTCATAGCCCCACTCGGCCTCGGCATCCGCCAATGGCCAATCCTGTGGCTTGCCCAGTTTCAGCGCTTCGGCAATCGCAGTGGTCATGTCGACAAACGCCGCTTCGCCACTCTCCACAAAGTAGAACGTACCCGGCACATTCTTTTCCAGCGCCAGCAGGTACAGCGCCACCACGTCTTCGATGTGCACGTTGGACCAGATGTTCTGGCCAGTGCCCACATGACGCACTACACCGCTCTTGCGCGCCTGCTTGAGCAAGCGCGGCAATTGCACGCTGTCGCGCTTCACGCCCAGGCTGTGGCCGTAGATCAGGGTGTTGCAGATCACCGCCGAGTTCACGCCGTCTTGGGCGGCAGCCAGGATCAGATTGTCGATGGCCACGCGGGCGGCCTTGTCGACGGTCGGCTCCGGCAGGTTGTCTTCGAAGTAGATGACGTCGCTCGACTTACCGCCGGACGCATCACCGACAATGCTCGAACCGCTGGTGTGCAGGAACGGCTTGTTGGAACCGCGCAAGGCGGCAAGCAAGGTTTCCACAGCACCGCGATGGTCGCTGCTGGCGGCGTTGATGACCGCGTCAGCCTTCTTCACTTGCTCGGTCAGCAGCGCGCTGTCATCCAGCGTGCCGGTCACCGGCGTGATGCCCAATGCAGTCATTTCGGCAGCTTGCTCGGCGCTGCGCACCAACCCGGTGACGTTATGGCCGGCCTTGACCAGGCCCGTGGCGATGGAGCCGCCGATAAAACCGGCAGCGCCGGTAATGAATACGTTCATGGAGGTGTCTCCCTGCGTGAGTAATTGATGGCGTCAGTATTGCGGACCTATCCATGAGGAATAAGTCCGTATTGCCCAATTCAATCTTGCGCAGGGGTCACGAATCAGCTGGCGTAGCTGGCCAGCTTGCCCTGGATAAAGTCCAGGAAGCACTGGATGCGCAAGGCCAATTGCGAGTTGCGGTAGTACACGGCGTTGATCGGCTGGCGATAGCCGCTGTTGAACTCGGCCAGCACCGGTATCAGGTGCCCGGTCTTGATGTCCTGGGCGGTCATGAAGTCCGACAAACAGGTGATGCCCTGCCCTTCCAGCGCCAGCTGGCGCAAGGTTTCGCCGCTGGAGGCGGCGACGCCCGGCTGGATTTGCCAGCGATCCCCATGCACATGGCGCAATGGCCAGTGGTTGAGGGTTTCGGTCTGGGTGAAGCCGAGCAAGGTGTGTTCGGCCAGTTCGGCAACAGTGCCGGGGGTGCCGTGCTGTTCCAGGTAAGCCGGGCTGGCGAGGATATGCAGCGGGCTGCAACCCAGTGAGCGGGCGTGCAGGGTCGAGTCGGCCAGGGCACCGATGCGAATCGCGATGTCGGTGCTCTGCTCCAGCAGGTCGATGATCAGGTCGTTGCTGTTCAGCTCCAGCTGGATATCCGGGTACAGGCCACGAAACTCGGCGATGTACGGCACGATCGCGTGCAGCATGAACGGCGACGCCGCGTTGATCCGCAGGCGCCCCGACGGGGTTTGCTGGCGCGACGACAGGCGCTCTTCGAGGTCGTCCATCTGTTCGAGGATCACCTTGGCCCGCTCGAAGAAATACTTGCCCTCTTCGGTCAGGTCCATGCGCCGGGTGGTGCGGTTGATCAAGGTGGTTTCGAGCTTGGCTTCCAGGCGCGACAAGGTGCGGCTGACCGCCGAAGGCGTCTGCCCGACCTGTTCGGCGGCGGCGGAAATCGACCCGCATTCAATCACGCAGACGAAGATCTGTAGCTCATCGGATCGGGCTTTCAACGTGAATCCTCTTTATAGCGGCTGCACGGATACTAGCCGCATTACAGACTCAGGTTAAACACCTGCGCCAGATGCTGCTCATAACGCGCCACGTCGGCTTCGATGGCCGGGCGCTTCATCACGTCCACGCACAGGAAGGTCGGCAGGCCGGTCATGCCGAGGAATTCGTTGGCCTTGTGGAACGGGAAATACACCGCGTCCACGCCCTTGGCTTCGAAGAAGTCGGTAGGGTCGTCGAAGGCTTGCTGCGGGGCGTTCCAGGTCAGGGACAACATGTATTGCTTGCCCTGGATCAGGCCGCCGCTGCCGTATTTCTGCGAAGAGTCGGAGCGGGTGCGGCCGTCGCTGGCATAGAGGCTGCCGTGGCCTTCGGTGAAGACTTCGTCGATGTACTTTTTGACGATCCACGGGGCGCCCATCCACCAGCCGGGCATCTGGTAAATGATCACGTCGGCCCAGAGGAACTTGGCGACTTCTTCGGCCACGTCGTAGCCGGCGTCGATGTGGGTTTCCTTGACGTCGACGCCGCCACGGTCCAGCACGGCCAGGGCGGCTTCATGCAGGGTGCTGTTGTAGCGACCGTCGGAGTGGGCGAACTTCTTGCCGCCGTTGAGCAGGAGAATTTTCTTCATGGGAGTGCCTAAAGATTAAAAATGTCTGAAGGCAGGGTAACGAGGCCGGGGCTTTGGAATAAGCGCCGGGCAGGCAAAATACATTTGACCGTAAAGCACGAATCTACAATGCATTCTTAACCACTGATCAGCAGATGCCCCCCCAACGCGGCCATGCCGATAAAAAATACGCGCTTGAACAACACCGCACTGATGCGCTGGCGCAGGGCCTGGCCCAGCCACATGCCGAGCAGCGCGGGGACCAGCGCCAGTAGCGAGGCATTCAACTCGCCGCCGCCCAGGCTACCGCGCCAGAAGAGCCCGGCCGCCAGCGCCAGGGTCGATACGGTGAACGACAGCCCCAGCGCCTGCACCAGTTGGTCGCGGTTCAAGCCCAACGCTTGCAGATACGGTACCGCCGGGATCACAAACACCCCGGTGGCCGAGGTGATGACTCCGGTCAGCACCCCGCACAGCGGCCCCAGCCAGCGCTCGGTGGTCGGGCTCACGTTGAACGTCGGCAGCAACAGCCCGCTCAAGGCATACACCAGCAACGCCCCGCCCAACGCCCGCACCACCCAATGCCCGCCGTCCATGCCGAGCCACAACGAGCCCAGCCCGGTGCCGAGGAAAATCAGCAGGAGCATCGGCCACAGGCGTTTGATCAAAGCGCTCAGGTGGCCGCCGAACGCCAGTTGCCAGAGGTTAGTGATCGTCGACGGAATGATCAGTAGCGCGGCAGCCTGCGCCGGCAACATAGCCAGGCCGAGCATGCCAATGGCGACGGTGGGCAGGCCCAGGCCGATCACGCCCTTGACCGTGCCGGCCAGCATAAACGTGCCGATCACCAGTAATGTCAGAGCCGGACCGAGGTTTTGGTAGAACGCGAGAAAAGTATTCATGGGTTGATTTTGCGGGCTTGGCGTGGGATTTGAAATTCGCCATATACTGAGCTTGCCTCTTGTTTTGTTTGAGGCTGATGGCCCCATCGCAGGCAAGCCAGCTCCCACAGTGATCGCATTCCAAAGTGGGAGCGGGCTTGCCCGCGATGAGGCCGGCACAGCCACCCTGGAAACTCGCCATGCACTTTGACCTGATCGACCTGCGCCTGTACCTGCACATCCTCGACACCGGCAATATCACCGCCGGCGCCGGCCGCAGCCATTTGTCCCTGGCAGCCGCCAGCGCGCGGATCCGGGCGATGGAAGCTTCACTGGGCATCGAGTTCCTGGAGCGTGGCCGCCGAGGCGTCACCCCGACTCCGGCAGGCAAAGCCCTGGCCCGTCACGCCCGCCTGCTGTTGCAGCAAGCCGAGCACCTGCAGCAAGACCTCGCGGAATACGCCAACGGCGTCAAAGGCCAGGTGCGCCTGCTGTGCAACACCACCGCCCTGAGCGAATACCTGCCGGAACTGCTGGCGGATTTTCTGCACGAGCACGCCAACCTCGACATCGACCTGCAGGAACTGCCGAGCCTGCGCATCACCCACGCCTTGCGCCAGGGCACCGCAGACCTCGGGATTATTTCCGATGCGGTGGACACCCACGGCCTGCAAACCCTGCCCTTTCGCGACGACCCGCTGGTACTGATCAGGCCGCTGGATCATCCCTTGGCCGAACGCACCGTGAGTTTTATCGACAGCTTGCAGCACGACTACGTGGGCCTGGCCGCCGGCAGCGCGCTGGCGGTGTACCTGGAAGAACAGGCGCTGCACGCCGGCTTTCGCTTGCAGACACGCATCCGCGCGGACAGCTTTGACGGGTTGATTCGCATGGTCGCCCGGGGCGCCGGGCTGGGGATCGTGCCCCAGGCGGCGCTGGAACGCTGGCCGTTGGAGCGGCGCTTCAAGGCCCAACCCCTGACCGAGGATTGGGCCTGTCGCAAACTGCTGTTATGCGCCCGCGAGTTCGAGCAATTGCCTGGTTATGCCAAAGCCTTGTTCGATGCCTTGGCCGCGCCCTTGCGGAAGAATACGTAGTACACCAGCGACAGAATCAGCAGGAACGGCACCCCGAACACCAGCGTCATCTTGAACGCGTCGGTGAAGAACGTGGTGATCATCACCGCCCCCATCAACACCAGGCCCAGCAGGGTGCTGTAGGGAAACAGCGCCAGTTGAAACGACAACTTCGCCCCGCCATGACGCTGGCGGTAGCGGCGGAAAAACAGGTGCGTGAGGAAGATCATGAACCAGGTGAAGATCGCGCCAAACATCGAGATCGCCATCATCAGGGTGAACGAGCTTTCCGGGTACACCACGTTCAGCAGCGTCGCCAGGGCGATGCCCGAACTGGACAGCAGCAAGGCGTTCAACGGGATCCCGCTCTTGCTCAAGGCGCCCATGGACTTGGGCGCAAAACCGGCGCGGGACAGGCTGAACATCATGCGGGTGGTGATGTAGAGCTGGCTGTTCATCGCCGACAAGGCGGCGATCAGGATCACGAAGTTCATCACCCCAGTGGCGCCAGGAATGCCGATGGTCTGCATCACTGTGACGAACGGGCTCTGGGCATGCCCGGCCTGGTTCCACGGCACGATGGCCAACATCAGCGCCAGGGTCAGCAGGTAGAACACCACCAGCCGCACGATGGTCGCGCGGAAGGCTTTCTTCACCGCCTGCTCCGGGTCGGCGGCTTCACCGGCGGCCACCGCGATCATTTCCACGCTCAGGTAGCTGAAGATCGAGACAATCACCGCGATCCACATGCCGCTCAACCCGTTCGGGAAAAAGCCGCCATGGGCGGTGTAATGCTGCACGCCGTAATCCGGGTTACCGGAGCCGAACACCACATACACCGCGAGGATGATGAAGCCGACGATGGCGCTGATCTTGATCGTGGAGAACCAGTACTCGAAGTTGCCGAAGGTCTTGACGCTGATAGCGTTGAGCACGATCAGCACGCTGGAAAACGACACGATCCACACCCACTCCGGCACGTTGGCGAACCAGTACTTCATGTACATCGCCACCGCCGTGACCTCGGCGCCCACCGCCAGCACAATCGCCGCCCAGTACGCATACCGCACCAGGAAGCCCGCCAGCGGGCTGACGTAAAACTCGGCATAGGCGCCGAACGAGCCCGAGGTGGAATGCGCCACGGTCATCTCCGCCAGGCAGCCCATCAACAGCAAGGTGATCAGCGCGCCAATGGCATAGCTGACCAGCACGCTGGGCCCGGCATAACCGATGGCGTAGGCGCTGCCCATGAACAGCCCGGTGCCGATGGCGCCACCGATGGCGATCATGCTCATCTGGCCGGAAGTGAGCTGGCGCCTGAGGCCCAACTCGCGATTGGTAATTTCGGCAAAGCCTTGGTCTGGCGTGGTCACGTGGCGTGCCCCTTTATTATTGTGATTGCACACGATGTTGATGCCCCTTGTAGGAGTCCGGCTTGCCGGCGATGTGGCGTCGGTACGCCGACTCGCCGCGACGACCGGCGTCCGTACCACGGTTTCGGTTGGTTTGGTTAGTTCGTAGGTAACGTACGTACGTAGGTCGGAACCGTTAGGTAACTTAGTACGGCCGGTGGTCCCGTACGGTTTCGTTCGGTTCGGTAGGTAAGTTACGTACCGTAACGGAACGTTTACCTAACCCGGTCCGTCCCGTACCGGAACCCGTTACCCAACGGTTCGGAAAAGGTCCGTTAAGGGTTGGTTTAACGTAAACCGGGACCGGTTAAAAACCCCCCGGGTAAAAACCCCGGGAACCCGGAACCTTAGGAACTTACCCGGTCCGGGGCCGTTCCCGGTACCCCGGGAGTAAAACTTTAACTACCCCGAAAACCTAACCTTTCCGGTAAGGGAAACCTTCCGGTACCCCGAAAACCGGGGGGTACCGAAAACCCAACCCAAACGGGGGGGAAACGGGTTTTAAAACGGGGGTGGTCGACGCCGTGTGCTTTTTTTTTTC